>JALZCO010000336.1 GCA_030863015.1 Actinomycetota bacterium | reverse complement strand
GCGTCCGGCGATATCTTGGGCCGCGGAGCGGCTTTGGTCGGCGATGGTTGATGCTGCGCGGCTGGCGGTTGCTTGAACGGACTCGACGGCCTGCTGGGCGGGCTTTTGCAGGTTCTGCCCCATCCCTTGGGCTGTCTGAGTGAGTTGTTGTGCTAGTGGTTGCACCTGCTGGCTCACGGCGTTGGTGGCCTGGCTGGCCAGTTGGCGCTCTTTGTGGCTGGCAGGCAGCAGCGAGGACACCAGCCATCCTGCTCCGAAGGCGATGAGCCCAGCCGCTAGTGGGTTGCCCTGGGCCTGCCGTCGGGCGGCTTGCGGGATGGAGGTGACCATGTCAGTGGCCTTCGAGGCGGCCGAAGAGGCACGCTCGGTGGCCTGGGAGGCGGCTGAGGAGCTGCGTTCGGCGACCTGGGAGGCGGTGGAGTTCACTGCGTCAGTAGCCGAGGAAGCGGTGTCCTCGGCAGTGCCCATGATCTTGTCCTTGATGTTGCTCATCGAGGTGCGGGCGTGGTCGACCTTTCGTTGCATGGCACGGCTGGGATTGACCTTCTCGGCCAGCGCGTCGACCTTGGCGCTGAGGTCGCGGCGGGTGTATTCAATCTCGCGGCGGATCTGCTCGGGATCACTGGTCATCGCGTCTGCTCCCGTCCCCTCATCGCCTCGGGCAGTTGTTTGAGTGTGTCGACCGTTCGTTGCGGTCTGGGATGAACCTGGCGAAGCTGGCGCCGCCCGGTGGAATACAGCACCGCGGCAGCCAGCGCCCATATCCCCGCCACGATCAACATGGCCCGCGCCAGGTGCATCACCTGGCCCAGCCCTACCGCCAGCGCAAGAGACAAAAACAACAAAAACGTATAACCCGCCAGGCCGGCCCCACCGAGCATGCCAGCACCCCGCCCGCTTTTGACGGCTTCCTGCTTGACCTCGGCCTTGGCCAGCTCAAGCTCCTGGCGCATCAAGGTGGACAGGTCTTGGGTGAGATCCCCGATCAGCTCCCCCACCGAGATGTCCTCCACACGCGGAGGCACCACAGCAGCGGGCCGCCCGGAACTGACTGCGCCTGGCGGAGGGCTGGTCATGGCTGCACCCGCCCGCTTGGGTGATAACCCGCCACCGGCTTGCTGGGCTGGTCATCCAACCTCAGGGTGTCCTGTGCTGAGGGCGGCAGCGGACCCGCCGGAGACGGGATGTCTGCCGGTGGCCGCATCCCACCCGATGGTGGTGGTGGGGCCATCACCGGAGTCGAGGGCGCCTGGTCAGCCACCGGCTGATCTGGCGGCAGCGCTTTCCGGACCGCAGTCGGTGGCGGAATCGGCTCAGTGGCTGATGCATCAGCCCCAGAGCTGCTCTGCGCGGCGATCCCCGCTCTGGTTACCCGACCAGCGATCACGCCGGCAACTGCGGCACCCACAAGAAAGGCACCAGGGTGTCGCCGCGCCCAATTACGCGCCTCATCCACCAGCTCCTCGGGCTCGCGCTGCTCCACCCACGACGCGACGCTGTGCATCTGCTCAGAGACCTGCCGCACCAGCGTGCTGGTAATGCTGGCCTCGGCAAGCTTGTCAGCGATCTCCGCCATCCCCTCAAGCTGCTTAGCCATCGCGCTTAGCCCCCCGGCTGCTTTGCGCTGCCCGCTGCGAGCCTGCTCTCGGATCTGCTCCCGCGCCTCATTCACCAGATCACGCGCCTGCCGACTGGCGTCTTCGGCTACCTTTTTGACCTGATCGGTTGCCGTCCCGGCGACCTCACCACCGGCCTGCTTAACCGACTGGCCCACCTCCATGGCCTCATCGCGCGCCGCCTGTGTCGTTGACGGCGAACCCGACGACACCCCCACCCCAGCACGTGACGGCGACAAACCGCCCCTCTCAACAGTCAATTCCAAACCCTCCCAAACCGCGCCACTACCTGCACCCACCAATCGACTACCCACCCAACCCATGGACAAAACCAATGACGTGGAGTCGCTCGCCTCAGGTGCTCTGTCTGGGTGATAGAGGCAGGTCCGATGGCGGCACATTTCACCGAGCTGCCAGCCTCGTGTTGGGCCTCGATCAGCTTGGGAGGAGGTATGCGCTGCCGTGACGCTTCTGTAGCCGCGTGATCAACTAGGCGGCCTGTACGTCGGGACCAGGTGTGTATCGTCTCGACCAACGGGCAAGCGTCGTGGGTTGTGTGCGCGGCCCGGTCACCTCGGTAGATTCGGTCGGGCTACCCGTGACGGACTGACGACGAACAACTCATCAACCGGTTCGTGAGGCGCGATTCACACACTGTCGCTGTTGGTGGATCAGTGGCCGCGTACTGGCTCGTTCGTCGAAGGTGGGCACGCGCGGATCTGATGAGGGAGTCCTTCCGGTGGCGCTGCCGGCATTGGCGCAGGCGTGGAGGGCTCGGGCAAGGTCGTGGTGCAGGTCAAAGGCCGCCTCTAGCGCAACGATGTGCAATTCATGGATGGCTTGGGAATGAGGGTCGACGACGACTGCCAGGTGACCGCCGCCGAGGTTGTGGTTTTTAAGGGCTTCGAAGAGAACGTACAGACCGGTGGCGTTCATGGACGTCACGGCGGACAGGTCGATCACGAGGTGGGGGTTGTCATCGCGACGTGCCCGGATGAGTGCATCCCTCAGGACCGGCGCTGTTCCGCTGATCGTGCCGGTCACGGTGCACACTGTCGAGTCGGGGTGGGCCTGACTCAGTGCCGCTGTGAGGGTCGATGATGCAGCGGGGCACGGCGGTGTCTCACGAGGCCAGTCTTTACTGATCATGGCCCAAGCTCTCTCTACCTTCAAGTAGCGAATCGAGTCGACTGTACACGCCGCAAGTACGCCTGCAAACCCGCTGTCACTGTACTTTCGTATGCACGTGCATCTGCATAAAAGTACCAGGTGCCAGACGCCGCGAACCAGGCAGGCTCCGCGAGACACTAAAGGACGAGGCGCGGCCAGGTGTGCATCTGCCCCTGTGCGATCTCCGGGTCGTGCAGCGGCAAGTCCGTCAGCTCCGGTTAGCCGACCCTCGCTGCTGCAACCGGAAAGGCGCCCACGTAATCATGGTCGCACCGGCGCGCGCTGCGCCAGCTGTGGGCGCTCGCGGCCGTCCCCACTCATGCGGGCCACTGTCGATGTCGTGCACGCCCACCAGGTGAGGACCTCGCGGTGCTGTCCGTCGCCCTCGCCGCCGCTCGCTGGCACCGAGTGCTGCCGCGCCGCCGCGGTCATCGCGCTCACGCCGCGACCTGTGCCTATTCCGCGAAATCAGCCGATAGCTTTGCCCGTTTGGACAATTCCCCTCCCCGGTCCATCGCCGCGCCCGGGCCAGCAGCGGCGACTAGCCCCGGTTCTCTGCGGGCTTGCCGCCGAGGTGATCCTTGAGCTGTTTCATGACACCATTCGGTCCATCGACTTCGCCGATGTCGCGCATTATATCCGCCAGTTCCGAGGGCCCGCCGTTCTTCTCCACAAGCGCGGCGAGTTGCTCACCGTTCATCGGGTAGTCCGCGCCCTTGAGGTACTTCTGGACCTCGTTGACCTGGAAGTTGGGGCCCTCGACGTCCTTGTAGTGACGCTCCTCGGACTTGTGCGGACCAGGGGTGCGCCCGCCGAGTTTGCCCTTAAGCTCCTCCATCACGACCTTGGGGCTGGGCACCTCACGGTCAATCCTGGCCAGCTCGTCGACCAGGTCCTGGCTAGCGCCGTTTTGCTTGGCGAGCTTGGCCAACTGTTCGCCGCTCATCGGGTAGTCGGCACCCTTCAGAACGCTCTGTACCTCGTTGACTTGAAATCCCATGCTCGCCGGATACCCACTGGCGGCTTGGACTAAGCCTCGGCGGAGTGCTTGCCGACGGCTTATTGCCGCATGGCGAGCCTTTCGAACGCCGTGCTCACCGCTCTGCTCTTCAGCCGGTTGAGCCGGTGCCCTCGTCAACATGCACTGGAGTCGCCCACCCGAAACGCCGCGATGCAGACGCGGTTGGGCTGCGCGCTAGCGGGTACCCCTGCCGGGACCCACCACGAATCCGATTCCGGAGGCTGACATGACCGACCAGCGCACCGACATCGACGTCATCGACGAGCTGATAACCGACCATCGCGAGGCCCTTGAGCTCCTCGACCGCATCGCGTCGAGCACCGACTCTGACGAGCGCCGGGATCTTGCCGACACCGTAATCAGTGAGGTCGTCCGACACTCGATAGCGGAGGAGATGTATGTCTATCCCGCGATGCGTGAGCACCTGCCCGACGGCGATCAGGCCGTCGAGCACGACACTCAGGAGCACAAGGAGCTCGAGGAGGTCATGAAGCAGCTCGAGGCGGTGCAGCCATCCGAACCCCGGTTCGAAGCGCTCGTGCATGACTTGACCGAGAAGCTGCGTCATCACGCCGAGGACGAGGAGACCGAGCAATTCCCCCGGCTCCGCGATCGGGTGCCGCGCGAAAAGCTGGTCGAGCTGCGGGAGAAGGTCGAGTCCGCGAAGAAGGTGGCGCCGACCCGCCCGCATCCGGGAGCACCCAACAACGCGCTGTTCCATAAGCTTGTCGGCCCTGGCGTTGGTCTGGTGGACCGGTTGCGCGACAAGCTCACCAACCGATCCGCCGGCTGAGCGGGCCCAGCCGGCGAGCAGGGAGCGTTACTTCGTGGAGGCCCTAGCCAGCGTAGTGAGCATGCGGGAGCAGGGCCGGAGGGTCGGTGCCGCCGGAGGCATTCGGCGGCGCCCCTTCGTCGCCCTCGCTGCGCGGCCGGATTTCCACCGCGTTCCGGGCTAAGCGACTCCAGGACGTTCAGGATGCTCGAAGAATCCTTTGTCCTAGCGACGACAGCAATGACTCGCAAAATCGCAGGGGCGGTGCCGTGACAGCCACGCAGGCGAGTTGCACTGATCTCGCGCCTTGTTGATGCTGGCATTTGTCATGTACCGGGGCTCGTTTGCAGCTCGGCCCATACTCGTTTGCCACCGTGGTGGTCTTCGCAGCCCCACCGATCCGCCACGGCGGCAACCAGGTGCATGCCACGGCCCCGCTGTTGATTCCCGCATAGTTCGCGGATAACTGGGTGTACTGCGGAACCATCGGCTACCGAGATCCTTAGCCACAGGTGAGACAAGGTGAACTAGAGCACTATGCTTGTCTCACCGCCGACGTGATCGACTACGTTGGTGACTAATTCGGTGACCACTAGGGCGGCGTCGTCGCGAGAGTGCTCGATCGCTCAGGCGCTGAGTAACTCTCGGGCCACATGTCGGGCAGCCGAGATGCTGCGCACAACCGTCGGCAGGTCGACCCTCGCGGTCAAGGTGGCCATAACGTCCCCGTCCTGCCCCGGAACCTTGGGCGATCACTCGATGCCTCGGGGAGCTGTCTTTGACAGAGTTCCTACTGCCGCCCCATCACGCAATAAGCGTTGCGGGGCAACGCCTATTGCCTGCAACACCTGCTGCGTGCAACCCTTATTGCATAGGGTATGCACTGGAGTCCGCATGCCGATGCCGGACGGACGGGGAGTCGTGACCGATCGCAGGCTGCGATGCCACCGGACGCCGCAACGGATTCGCTGGAAGATCTCATAGCCGAGCCGACGGTGTGCATCGACGGCCTTGAGCAGGCGTTGCTTCGGGCCAAACAACTGCGCGATCAGCGTCGATCAGGCCAGTCGTGGCTGGATATTGTCTCCACCGAAACCCACCCGTTGATCGTCGAACGAATCACCCACGCGTTAGAGTCCCTGACCACCAAAGGCAGCCGGTGGCGCCGGGAGCAAGCGTGTGCCTTGATGGCCGAGGAGGTGAGCATCAACCACATCGCTGCGCTGTTCGGCGTCACCCCCCAGCGGGTCTCGACGCTGGTCCGCAGACGAAACGGTGACGTTTCAGCAGAGCGGCCAACCTGACCGAACGTAGGGCGCGTTAGATCTCACTCAGCTTTGAACCTTGGGGGTGAGCCTTGGGGCACGTGACGTTCGTTCATGGCATCGGTAATAAGCCGGAGCGGGCCGACTTGCTTGAACAGTGGCGTGTGGCGCTTTTCGACGATGATGGCGTGGACCTGGCCGCTATGGGTGTGACGTCATCGATGGTCTACTGGGCGGACATGCTGTACGAGGCACCTGCCTCCCGGGGTGGCCATGAATCGACCGTGCTGGAGCTGGAACAGAGTGTCGACGCCGAGGATGTCGATCTGCGTTGGCTCGTGGACGTCCCATCGAAGGAACGCGCCTTCGTTGAGGGTTTGGCTAGGAAGGTCGGCTTCGCAGCCGTCTTCGCTACTGCTGAGGAGGTGCCGGACCCGATTATGCCGGCCTCGCCGCTGGAGGCGGTTCCGCTGCCGCCGTGGCTTAAGCGTCGACTGATGCGGGTGTTCCTTCGCGATGTGCATCACTACCTCTATGACGCCAAGTTGAGTCCGCGGCCTGGGGAGTCGTTCCAGATCCGTCGAGACGTGCGGTTGCGTGGGTTGGAGGCGTTGCGTGAGGGTGCTCAACGTCCGGGACCGCACGTTGTCATCGGCCACAGTCTGGGCAGCGTCATCGCCTACGACCTTCTCACTGATGTAGAAGCGGCACCGCGAGTGGACGCATTGTTGACGGTGGGCAGCCCGCTGGGCATCTCGGAGGTGCAGGACGGCTTGACTCCCCCGTGGACCCGTGATGACGGCTGGCCATCGCAACGGCTCGGAGATGGCCCGTGGATGAATGTGTATGACCCGCTGGACCCGGTGTGCGGCGGGTTCGACCGAAAGATCGCCGGTAGCTACCGGCGTGGGGGCACGGCCTGCGTGATCGACATCGGGGTGTCCAACCGGGGCAGCTGGCGCCACGCCATCGGAAAATACCTCAGCCAAGAGCGGTTGCGGGCCTGCTTGCGGGACTTGCTCGAATGACCAGCGACATTGACGAGTCGTGGTACAGCGATCTCAACGATGCGGTGAGAACCTTCGACTGGCCATTCGTGACGAACCTCGTGCGGGCCTATGTTCGCCACCTTCGCGGCGCGGCGGCGCCGACTTCGTTGCCGGAGGTCAAGGCCGTGCTCCAGCTCTTGCGCGAGAACCTGCGCTATGCGGAGCTCCGGGCCGTCGCCGACGCTGCGCTGGGTCAGGGTCTTAGCGACGCCGTGGTGCGCCGCCAGTACGCGCAGGCGCTGGTGGACGGCGACAATCCGGCAGCTGCGCTGTTGCTGTTCGACAACATCTCGGCTGATCTTTCCGCTCCAGACACCGAGCAGATCGAGGCCCGCGGTGGGGTGGGACGCTGCTACAAGCAGCTGTTCGTTGTCACCACGTATTCCGCGCGCCGCGCCGAGTACCTGACGCGTGCTCTGACGGCTTACCTCCAAGCCTACCGCGAGGATCCCGGGCGGTTTTGGCATGGCATCAACGCGGTGGCACTGCTTGCCCGCGCCGATCGGGACGGTCTCCACGTCACCGGACACGAGGACCCGGGGGCAACGGCACGAGATATTGCAGCCGAGATCCTGGACCTGGTCGAGGCCCTGCCGGAACCGGATGCGTGGGCGAAGGCAACGGCCTGTGAAGCACTTCTTGCGCTAGGTCGTTGCGACGAGGTGGTTCGGCGGGGCAATACCTTCGTCCGGGCCTTGGATGTCGACGCGTTCAAAATCGCCTCCCTCCTCCGCCAGCTCCTCGAGATCTGGGAGCTGGACACCACGGATCCGCCCGGGGACACCCTGTTGCCTGTGCTGCGGTCGGCGCTGCTGAACTATCGAGGCGGTGGTGTGGTCGTCGAGACCCGTGACGTGCGCGCCTCCCGGCTGGCCGAGGCGCCGAACGAGCGTTTGGAGAGGGTGCTCGGCGGTGATCGGTACCAGTCCTTGACCTGGTATCGCAACGGGCTCGCACGGTGCCGCGCGGTCGCTCAGATCCTGAACGTCAACGAGGACGGGATCGGCACCGGCTTCCTGGTCAACGGCTCTGAGCTGCACGATGCGCTGCCCTCCCTCGTGTTGATGACTAATGGCCACGTCGTACCGGAGAACCTCCCGGCCGCTGACGCCGTGGTTGTGTTCCACGGGCTGGACGCCGACACCGGTCACCGGTGCCAGTTCCGCGTGGTCCGCCGCTGGTGGTATGAGCCTTCAGAAAGCCCTGGCTTGGACACCACGCTGCTCGAACTCGACGGCTACCCCGACCACGTCGAGCCGCTGCCGCTGGCCCGGCGCCTGCCCGCGCTCACCACGGAAAGCCCCAGGGCGTACCTGATCGGCCATCCGCGAGGGCTTGCCCAGCCGCAGTTCTCCCTGCAGGACAACTTGCTGCTCGACTACGACGACACCGTGGTGCACTACCGGTCACCCACAGAAAGCGGAAGCTCGGGCAGCCCCGTTTTCGACCATCAGTGGAAACTCATCGGCCTGCACCACTCAGGCGGGTTCGACACACCCCGGCTGAACAACCACGGTGG
>JALZCO010000294.1 GCA_030863015.1 Actinomycetota bacterium | reverse complement strand
GGCAGGGAGTTGTAGGGCCACCCCGTGCATGGCCTGCAGCCCATGCAGAAGCATCGGCCCGTCGGTTCGTTCGAGCAGGCGCGAGTGGATCCGCACCTTGAACTGCGGACTTACCCCCAGTAGGTGCCGGTCGAAGGCGCGGTGGTGGATCGTGCACAGGGACAGGCCGTTTGGGACGATCGGCTCTCCACCCTCGGCGTCACCCACGATGTGTGAGGCCTCCAGCAGCACGGGCTCCTGGAGTCGGCAGACCGCACAACGACTTCGGTAGGCGAGTAGCACACGGCTACGGAACATCACCTGGTGAAGTCGGCGACGCGCGATGGAAGCCGCATACCGACGCTGTTCGGACGCGGGAACGCCGAGAGGCTCCACTCCATCCCCTGCACCGGTGAGGTCCAGTAGTACTCCGCCACCGTTGCGGTCAACCTTGACGGCATACACGGGGTAGATAGCCGAGTACACACCAGGTTGAACCCGCACGAAGTACACCAGCGGCACGCCGAGGCGGACAGCTTCGACGAGCTTTCGGTTGTCACCCGCGTTGGGGTTCCCGGTACGGAACGCGTACCTCACCAGCCCCGAGCCATCGTCCACGTCGTCGTACGGGCTGTCCGGCACGCTTACTACAGAAAGGCTCGCGAGGAGGTCTGCTGGGTTGCGGATTCCGCGGCCGGCGTCGATCAGGGCCATCGGTCGATCCGCGACTACCGCATCGAGGAGCTCACGGCGGGACAGCAGGTTGCCGGTTTCGGCCACGTGGTCATCGAGCCACCCGAATACTGCTGCGCGCAGTCGCTCATCTTCCTGGGCCGTCGCCACCACACGAGCAGATCATTTCCACGCCGTGGCGACAAGCTCCGTATTCATGGCTTAGGTGCAACACCTTTCCCAGCGCAACACACAGTGATGGGTGGGGCCGCGGCACCCCGGTGCCACGCGTAGAGGTACCCATTGCGGATCAAGTAATCGGACAGTTCGGGCGCCTCTTCGCGGTCCTCGAGATCGACATTGAGCTGTAAGGCAACGCCGTCCGCATCATGTCGTTGTCCAAGAACAGCGTCGCGACGTCAGAAGGAGTGCGTGGCCGCGCCCAGGTTGAGTCGATCAACCGCCAGGGTGCGGAGTTAGTGATCAATTACTCCCTTTATCACTGCCGTCAGCGGTAGCGTCCGACTCAACCGGCCAGGAGGTCGTCCATGGATCCGCGGGAAGTCACGGTGTGGCCCGGTCTGCGTGCGGTCGCTCCCGGCGAGATCGATCAGGCAGACCCGGGCTGGAAGCGGCTGAGGCACGGGACTCCGCTGGATGGATCTGCTACCGGCCTACTGCGGCATAAGCCAGAGGACCAGGACGAGTTCAACCTTGAGAAATTCTTCCGGGAAGGACTCTCCCAGGCACTGCGGGGTAAGACCCGGCTCAACGTCATGCTCGCCGGTCGGGTCGGTGTCGGGAAGAGCACCCTGGTGAACGCCATCTTTGGCGAGCCGATCGCCCCAACCGGTGTTGGCTCGTCAATTACTCAGAGCATTCAACGATATGTTCGCCCGAATCTCCCGATTTCAGTGTATGATACCCCAGGGATTGAGCTGGGCGTCGACGCAGAGCTGATAGCGAGAAATTACCTTGCTGAAATCAAGAAGCAGATGGGAGACGATGACACTCGGGTTCATTTTTGCCTTTACTGCGTCCGGACTCGTGATGAACGTTTCGAAACGGTTGAGTCAGACATCGTAAGAGCACTGGCGAAGGATGTCCTGGTTGCCCTCGTGCTCACGCAGTGCCCCACACCTGACGATCACCGTGCCCTCAAGTTTGCCCGATACCTCACGTCGCTGGGCCTTCCCGTCCTCGATGGACGGTGCTTCATGACACTGGCAGAGGACGACCACGTCGCTGGCGTTAAGCTCGCCCCGTTCGGCCTTCCTGATCTCGTTGGCGCGATCTACCATCAACTGCCTGATGCGGAGCGGCATACGCTGGCGAGTTGTCAACGGGTATCACTAGAACTCAAGATCGACGAGGCAAGGCGGTCGGTAAACGTCAATATGGGTACGGCTGCATTGATCGCGGCTACTCCGATCCCGCTCGCGGATTCCATTCCCTTGAGCGCGCTGCAGATCAGCATGCTCGGTAAGATCAGCACCATCATGGGATTCAGAGTCGACCCCAAAGCCATCGCTACCGCCTTCGCGACTGTCCTCGGCGTGGCCTCTGTGGCCCGAACGACGGCAAGCTTCTTCAAGATTTTCCCTGGTACCGGCGCAACTATCAATACAACCATCGCCTCTACCACAACGAAGATTCTGGGTGAGGTTTTCATCAACGCCTGCACGAATGTACTCATGCGCCAGACGGCAGGTGAGTACATACACCAGGATGACATTGTCAGCGAGCTTTTCAAGGAGTTCCCAGTCCTACTCAATGGAAGTCTGCGCCATTCGGCGTAGTTCTGCGATACGCCGCCGTGCCTTCCTCGACCACCGCGTCGCGGAGACGCCGCGCAGATCCCGGTACACCACAAGATCCGCGGGCTGCGGCACAAACACGTGCTGCGCGAGGCCGTCCGGGACTGTGTGCTGAGACACCCGTTCCTGTCGTCCCCGAGCCGGGACAACAGCGACGCCCTCGCCGTGTTCTACCAGGACGCCCTGCGCTCCGCTGTGGAGGATCAGCTATCGCGGGGAGCCGCGCAGAGGCCGGAGCAGCCGGCACACGGGATGCTGCAGGAGCCGGATGGCTCGGCTTGCCCGGTGAGGTTTCGCTTCTCGTCCTCGGTCAGCTCATTGAACTCCTGGGCGATCCGAGCGAAGACAACGTCGCTGAACGCTGCCGTACCCGAAGCCTCAAGAAGGCTGCACCGTCCGGCCAGCAAGTCATCCACCAAGGCGCGGAAGTCGTCATTGTCACTGCGGTCACGCAGCAGTACCAGCGCGTCCTGAAGTTCCTCGGACAGCTCCGGGTCACTGCACGCGATATCGGTCGTGGGCTCGTGGTCGGCCATCGCTCCTCATCGGTGGTGGTTGGCGTCGCGGGCAGCGCGCATCCAGCAGCTCGCGGGGCGCGTCACACCTTTTATTGTGCACGTCGTCGGCCTGATCCACACATCGACCGGGCCGTTCAGGCACGCATCGATCGGGTAGCGCATGCTCGGTGCTACGAAGTGAGCTGCGCAAGCCAGCTGCAGACGTCCTGCGCGGTGGCGTCCACAGTAGTCCCCGTGGTGTCCAACAGGGTCACCGGCGGGTTCAGCGTCGCGGCACACGCGCCTAACCACTTCGCGTAGTCGAGCGTTTCGGCGATTCTGGGCTCATCCCACTCCCGCCACGCCGGCCGGGCGCGCAGCCGCTGCACCAGCACGTCGGGCCGGCAGGTCAACGCCAGGTAATGCACCGCGCTGAACAGTGCGCGTTCGGGCAACGGTTCCAGCTCGGGAGGCACCACGGTGCCGCACAGCAGCACCGGCCGCCCGCTCTGCCCGATCATCGCGGCCAGCCGCAGCCATGTCGAGCGAAACAGCCGGTGCTCATCGGTGGGATCGCTGAGCTCGGGAAGCCACAACACGTCCTGCTCGAGAATCACGAAACGATCAGACAGCCGCGGCAGCAGGGCACGAGCGACCGTGGACTTGCCGCTACCGCTGGGACCTGCCAGGCAGAACAGGGGCTGGCGGACCAAGGATTGCCGGTGGCCGCACTCTTCGCAGATCAGAGGCCGTGCTAGCAAGCATCCACAGCGCTCACAGATCCGCGGGTTCATCCCGGTAGTGGCGCGGTCTAGCCGAACAGGCCGCCGAGGAAGCTCCCATGGCCGCGCTGATGTCCGTAGGGACGCGGCGAGTCGGCGTAGTGCCCATGGTGATCTCCCCGGTACGGCCGGGGTGAGTCCCGGTAACCGCGGGGCGAGTCCGAATGGCCATGGTGTCCGCTCGAGTGCCCCCCATATCGGGGCACCCCGCCGCCGTAGTAGTGCTGCTCGGCCCGCAGGAGCTGTTC
>JALZCO010000246.1 GCA_030863015.1 Actinomycetota bacterium | reverse complement strand
GATGCCGTAAGGGGGATCGATGAAGTAGATGGTGCCGTCGCTGCGGGTGATGTTGTCGTTGGGCGAGTTGAGTCGCTTGCCTTGCCAGCGGTCGGCCACCGTCACGACGGTGCCGTCGGCCAGGGTGCGCGACACCCGCCGGTTGTCGTGCTCGCTGGCGATGAGCCGCCCCTGCGCGTCGAGCCCGAGTCCGTTGCTTTTACCGCTCGGCATTCGGAAGACGGTGACGGCGGTGGGTGGCTGGAGTTGGTGAATGGTGTCGGCCGGTATGTCGGTGAAAAGGAGCATGCCCTTCGACGCGATCCAGACCGGACCTTCCGCGAACATGAATCCACCGCGGACCTTCTCGACGTCACCGCGCCCCATCAGGGGGTCGATTCCGGTCCAGCCGGCATCAGGGGCGGCACCGATGGAGTCGCTAGGCGCCGGCGACTCCTGTACCGAGCCCGAAGAACCGCCGCAGGCCGTTGATAGGGCCGCCGTCATAAGAGCGACACCCGCCAAGGCGACGCCGACGAGGCGTTTCTTGATCCGCATGCCAGCCGAGCGTACCCACAGGCGGGACCATGCCGGCAATGCGGCGCGATGGCACTAACCTGGGCTCGCCTCCTCACCCGAGGTACTCCACTGCCCGGGAGTTCCTGTCGTCAGGAAAGTTCATCGACGCCCGCCCACACGTCCGTCGTCCTATACCAGCTTCACGGCTGGGACGACGGGGGACGCGTCCGCGGCACGCAGCGCCTCGGCAGGCATGAGCTTCCACGGTCGGGGGCACTCCTGGCCGTGCTCATTGAGCGGACCGATGATCCCTCGCGGGGGAATGCCCCGGCCCTATCCAGCCAGAGGCCGGGGCACTTCGCTAGAAGCAACCCCTCGATGCCGCTTGCAAATCAAGCAAGCTCTGCGCAGATGTCGTGGCTGATATGCCCGCGAAGCGGCTCGTCAATCAGTTGGTTGATAAAGCTTACTTGCCCGCTAGTGGTGATCAGGAATGGGTCACCGACTTTCTTTGGCTGGACGATGAGAGATTCTCCGAAGAGAGTTAGGCGGCATGTTTCTGGGTCGTACGTCCCGGGACCTGAGGTTGTAGGTTGGCAAGGTGGTGCGGACAAGGTGGTTCGCGGTAGCCGTAATCAGGACATCAAAGGAGCACACCTGCCCCGCCCGTGCTTCAAGGAAGGTGAAAGTCTTTCCCTTGGGCACGGCTGGCGCTGCTGACGCTAGTCCTGCGGCAAGGAGTATGGCGAATAAGCTGAGTAGCAGAACCACTACGGTCCGAGGAATCGCGCGCCAGCGGCCGCGAGATCCAGCAGGGTATTGCTTCATTGTTTGTACCTCATTCATGATCAACGAGGAGCGCGTCGGCGACGTCCGGTGCGCAGTCAGGCGCGACATGATGTTAAGGGGAGACGCTTTCGCTGCTTATTCGGGCAGGATGATGCAATCGCGCTTCTTCACATGGCTGCTCTTAAAAAGCCACGGGTAGCAGTAATCGTCTGGCGATATGGGCAGTGGGCCTTAAGGTCCAGCGAAGGCGAGGACTCAACGTCACGTAAGCATGACCGTCATGCGCGTACTGCTGTTGGAGACTTCTCAGCCAAGCCTTGGGCAGCACGGGCGAGCAGTCTGAGCATGTAGTGATGCCTTGGGCCTCTATACCCATCTCAGTGACACCCACTGGGCACTACTCTTTGCTGATAGAGATCGGCATGGGAGGTCTTAAGCGTGACTATCGGTGGTCGACGACACACTCAAGCCATGATGTGGCGCGAGTAGCGAGGTGGTGGGGACGTTGCTCACAGCGAGCGCTTGTCCAGCGGTACCCTCCACAAACACAACCCGCAGGCCTGTGCCGCCGTAGGTGGTGAGCGTGGGCTCAACCGGCGGCCGACGGGGATTCATAGCTGAACCTATTACAGTAGTCACAGATCCGTCTCTACTTGACGTAAGCCAGGAGAGCCATGAATTCAGAGGGACGCGGCGCATCCGACGCGCCAACGCCACGCCAAACCGCAGGATTGACCGGAAACCGCCACTCCTACTGATGGACGACTACTTGATGGACGACGGAAGCGCGATGCCCCTGACGGTGGGTGAAGAGGCACGGTTCATAACTCCAGCCAAGCCGGTAGATATCTGCTTTGTGTTTGACACGACTGGCTCGATGTCTGACAAGATCGACGGCCTGGTCTTGTGCTTCGAGAGCATCGAAGACACGCTTCATAAATTGCAGCTCGATTGGCGTATGACCGCAGTACCCTTCGGTGATCTGCGGATTCCCGGCGATAGGATCGTTGGTGATCTACCTTTCGTTGCCACAGCTGAGAAGGCAAAACGCCTATTGCGAGATCTTCCTCGGTTTTACGGTGGGGCGAACAGCGGTGAATCATCCCTTGAAGCCGTACTCGCCGGCCTAGCCAAGCCGTACCGACCAGAGGCGGTCACGGTCCTCATTGTTCTCACCGATGACAGTCCGATCGAGAGTGCACAGCTCACTGTTCGCTCGGTAAACCAGCAGATTCACTCTCAAGAGGCTATTTGTTTCGTCGCGTCTCCTCCGCAGCTAGGTTACGAACAATGGGCGCACGACAATGGCGGCGCTTGGTATTGCATCAGCGTCAGCATGGATGTCAGCGGCATTGTGCGGTTTCTTAGCGGACTCGTTGCAGAGGTGGCGCAGGTGGTGCGCTGGGTACACGAACTCACCGGAGGCTCGGTGAAGCGCTATCGTGAACTAGGCAGTGGCCCAAGCGACGCTCTCTTTCGCGCCTCAGTCGAATCTTTTTGCGGTGATAGGCGTGATCACGTATCGGACTGATCACTATGAGATCCTCGGCGTGAAGCGTCTGCACAGTAGATCCGGAGCTGTTATAGGCGCGACGGTTTTGCGGGGTCCGTTGACGCAACCGGTCGATCACGGTCCTCGGGCATCACGGCTGACTACACTCGAATGGCGGTGTACTTCGCCAAGCACGGCACCGCAGCAAGGAATACCAGCACCAGGTCCCGCCAGAGTGGACGCCAACTACCTATTGTGTGAGGACTGCGGCGAGCTGCCATCATGACCTCCTCGCCAGACCCCTCCCCTCACCCGATCCAAGGCCAAGCTCCTAAGGAGTGCCGGAGGCCAAGGACCGCCCAGCAGTCGCGTAGCGACGGTTCCATGTGGGGCTGGGGATCCCCGCGCGGGTTCGCCCTTGGCCTCAGGTACGACGGAGTGGTAATCGATCGGAGGGTGAGAAGGTCATACCGCAGCAGGAGCCGCGATGTGACCACCTGGTTGGCGTAGCTTTCGGAAGGGTGGCATCAGCTGACGTCGACGTCTAGCGATCTTCGGTCTCCAGCTTCTTGACATTTGTGTCAAGTTTTCCCGCGG
>JALZCO010000233.1 GCA_030863015.1 Actinomycetota bacterium | reverse complement strand
AACTCGCGCTGCTGCCCCGAAGTCGCCTTCCACACCGCTTCGAAGACCTCGTGAGCGTGGAACGGGTAGCCATCGTCGATCAGCTGCTGAGCTAGCCGCACAACCTCCTCTGCGCTCAGCGCGACGTCCTCCGGAACACGGCTGACTCCCTGCGCACCGTGCGACAGGGGCCGACCTTGGGCATCTCGTGGCCTGGCGTTGCGGGCCCGACCGGTGGGGTCCCGGTCACGGCTGTTCATTCACTCCATGATGTCCCCCCATGACTTCATGGGCACGCCTTCTGGGCAAGGCACCGCCGGATCGGGGCCGATGGAGGCAGGATGGAGGCATGGATCACCGCGGTCGTCGCGAGCACACCGACAGAATCCGGCTGGGTGACCGCGCGCTGCCGGTCGTCAGCCCGGCCCGGTTCTACGTCTGCGGCATCACGCCCTATGACGTGACCCATCTGGGGCATGCCAGCACGTTCGTGTGGGCGGACACGGCCGCAGCGGTGCTACGGCTAGCCGGAGCCGAGACAGTGACCTGCCGCAACGTCACCGACGTCGACGACGTGCTGACCCGTGCCGCCGTGCAACGCGGCCGGCATTTCGACGAGTTCGCTTTGGAGCAGGAGTACCTGTTCGGCCGGGATATGACTGCGCTGCGGGTGCGCCGACCCGAACATGAGCCGCGAGCCCGGCACCATGTCGGACGGGTGGTACAGCTGGCCGCGGCGCTACTTGCCACAAACCGCGCCTACCAGCGCGGGGGCGCGGTCTATTTCCGTGGTGCCGATGTCCCAGCCAAGGCCGGGCTGAGCTTGGACCGCGCAGCGGAACTCGCGGCTGAGTTCGACGATCCATCCGATGAGCATTTGTGTGACGACCCGTTCGACGTCCCGGTGTGGCGGCCGTCGGCCGACGACCAACCGGGCTGGCCCAGCCCGTGGGGCCGTGGCCGCCCTGGCTGGCACGGGGAGTGCGCCGCCATCGCCCTGGGCGTGCTCGGCCCCGCGGTCGACATCCTGGCCGGTGGGGCCGATCTCAACTTCCCGCACCACGCCTACCAGGCTGCCATGGTGGAGGCGGCGACCGGTGTCGCCCCTTTCGCCCGGACCGAGTTCCCGGTCGGGACTGTCACAGTGGGCGGAGTGAAGATGGCCAAGTCGGCGGGCAACCTGGTGCTGGTCGGGGACCTGCTCGCACACCATCCCGCCGCAGCGGTGCGGCTGCTGCTGCTCAACCGGCACTGGAACCAGAGCTGGGACTTCCGCGCCGACGACATCGATGCCGAGGCCGATCAGCTCGACCGCCTGTACTCCGCAGCGGGGACGGCGCGGACCTCGGCGGCCGCATCGGATGCTGTCGTCGCTGCGCTGTGCAACGACCTCGACGTTCCGGCCGCCCTCGCGATCGGGGAAGAGTCGGGTGGTGACGCGGCGCGGTTGGTGCTGCGCACTCTTGCCTTGGAATGAGCATCGAGAGGCCGCAACTATGACACGCACGCTGATCCTGCTCAGGCATGCGAAATCGGCATGGCCCGAAGGTATTCCCGACATAAAACGGCCGCTGTCCGGACGTGGGCGCCGCGACGCTCCCGCTGCCGGCCGTTGGCTGCGGGAGAAGTTCGAGAAGATTGATATGGTGTTGTGCTCTCCGGCACTGAGAGCGACCCAAACTTGGGACCTTGCATCCGCGAAACTGGATGTGATGCCTCAAGTCACTCACGACGACCGGCTCTACGGCGCCTCGGCCAAGGAACTTCTGAGGATCACGCAAGGGTTGCCGCACAAGGCGTCAACGGTGGTTCTGGTGGGCCACAACCCAGCCCTCGAGGACTTCCTCGAGCTGCTGACCGGAACCACCGAAGTCCTCAAGACTTCTGCCATCGCCGTTATGGCGACGCAGGTGCCATGGGCGCAGGCGAAGGATCGGTCGTGCATCTTGGAGGCATTGGCGGTGCCCCGTGGTGAATGATCGGTCAATACAGGCAGGTCTGTGTCGCTAACCCGGATGCTCAGCCGGGTGTGTTCGACCCGCCTGGGACACCTGCGACTCGCTTCGCAACTTAACGCGACGGGACCACGGACAAGTCGCGAAGGTTAGCCGCTACAAGTTGTCATAGCCCGGTCACACGCCGTCACGGAGGACGACCTGCTGGCCTTCTTTGAGACCGGAGATGACCTGGGTTCGATCGTCTCCGACAAGGCCGGCCTGGAACCTGACCTGTTGCTGTACGCCATCGGCATCGACGATGGTCACGGAGCTTTGGTCACCTCGCTTGCGAACAGCCGAGTTTGGAACGGTGAGGACGTCCTCAACCTGATTGGTCACCACTCGTGCTTGAGCGGTCTGGCCATCCTTGAGTCGCGGATCGGTCTCGTTCAGTACGACGGTGACGTAGTAATTGATCACGCTGGAAATGCTGCTGCCAGTGGGGGCCACGGCGACCACCGTTCCGGCGCGGGTGAGGTCCGGCACGGCGTCGAAGGATACGTCGACCTTCTGGTTAGGAGCGACCTTCGCAGCGTCAGATTCCTCGAACGGAACAACGACCTGGAAGGTGTTGATTTCACTGAGGACCAGGAACTGGCTACCACCAGGACGCTGCGCACCAGTGGCGTTACCTAGCGAAACGCTGCTTGCCGGGGCATCGGTGAGCCCCGGGATGGGCGCAAGGCTGCCCGGCGCCAGCGGAGTGGTGTTCTGGCTGGGGCTGATGTACTCCCCCGGCACGCCGTTGATGACCGACACGGTGCCCGACACCGGGGCGCGCAGCACGGTGTCGTCCACATCCCGCTGGGCAGCAGCAACCTGGGCTTGAGCGCTGGCCACCAGCGCGACCTGCTGTTCGATGTCGAACGGCCGGTCCGAGCGCACAGCGTCGAGGTTATTGTGCGCGGTGATCACGCTCTGGCGGGCATTCTCGACCGAGACCTGACCCGTTGCGCGATCGACTTGCAGCCTCTGCTGCGCGGTGTCAAGAGCGTTCTTGTCCGTCAGCACCTGGCGACGACCATTGACGACCGCCTGCTGGTCCGTCGGAATCCGGTTACATGCCGGGTTGCCGTTGGCGCTGCCGGCGGGACCTGGCGGAGTGGCACCCACGGTGGCGGGACCTACCCGGGCGGGGTTGTCGAGCTCTGCCTGAGCCGGCCCCACACCAACCGACGAGTCAGGTCGCCCATCTTGTTGAGCGCCTGAGCCGTTGCCGGGTGGGGGCGGGGCGTAGGGAATACCCCCCGTTGCGGCGCAGGAGACCTG
>JALZCO010000184.1 GCA_030863015.1 Actinomycetota bacterium | reverse complement strand
ACCGCTAGCAGCGCACTGGTGATACCGGCGATAACCGAGCCCACCGCGACGACCAGCACCACCGCCACCCCATTGAGTTGGACGGCGCGACCCATCAGCAGCGGCTGCAACACATTGCCCTCCAACTGCTGCACCCCGATCACCACCCCCAGCACGATCAGCGCCGGCACCACACCGTTGGCGACCAAGACCACCAGCACCGCGACCACCCCGGACACCACCGCACCGATCACCGGGATGAACGCCGCCAGAAACGTCAGCGCAGCCAACGGCACCACCAGCGGGGCACCCACGGCCACCAACCCGATGCCGATCCCCACCGCATCCACCACCGCCACCAGCACCGTAGCCCGAATGAATCCCACCAGCGACGCAAACCCACGCTGCCCGGCGAGATTGAACCGGTCCCGGGCCCAGCGCGGCACCCCCCGCAACGCGAAGGCCCACATCGACCTGCCGTTGTACAAGAAGTAGATCAACGTGAACAACGCCAGCGCGGCACCGGCCAGGTACTGCCCCAGGGTATACGCCGTGGACAACGCACCTGACGTGATCGCATCCCGGTTGGCAACCAACGACCGGCTCGCTGAATCCAGCAGGTTCTGCACGTCTATCGGGGGCAGGCCAAAGGGCGGATCCTGCAACCACATCCGGATCTGCTGAAGACCACCAGTGACCTGAACCTGCAGTGCGGGCAATCCCGTCACGAAGGCCTGGATCACGAACGCCAGCAGCCCACAGATCAGGGACAACCCAGCGATCACCACCACCCCGGTGGCAAGACCCCTCGGCACCCGCCGGGCGGTCAACCAGTCGACCACCGGCCCCAGCAGCGCGGTCAACAACAACGCCACCGCGACCGGGATCACCACCACCCGCAGGGTGACCACCACATAGCCCACCACCACGGTCAACCCCAGCACCACCAGCACGCGCCAGGACACCGCCGCCGCTATCCGCAACGGGTAAGGCACCGCAGCCTCTGCGTCACGGTCCGCCGTGCTAGGGGCCGGGCTGGGAGTCACGCCGTCACGCTATCCCGATCCTCGACGTGACACGTGGATACCGCGCTGGGGAAGGTGAGCGGCTAGTCGAAGGGGGGTTTGGTGAGTAGAGCGGCGGGTGGGGTGAAGCGGGGGCCGTAACGGTCGGCCAGTTCCTGGGCTCGGGCGATGAAGCCGGGTAGGCCACCGGGGTAGCCGCTCATGAACTGCACCACGCCGCCGGTCCACGGCGGGAACCCGATACCTATGAGGGAGCCGATATTGGCATCGGGAACTGACGTGATGACGCCCTCGTCGAAGCATTTGGCGGTCTCCAGCGCCTCGGCGAACAGCATCCGCTCCTTCATGTCCCCAAAAGGAATCGCATCAGGCCGGGACGGGCCGAAGTGCTCGGCCAGGCCGGGCCACAGCCGGGTACGCCGGCCGTTGGCGTAGTCGTAGAACCCCGCTCCGCTGGAACGCCCCAGACGCTCGAAGTCCAGCACCATCCGGTCAACGATCGCGTCGGCGGGATGCGGGGTCCACGTGCCGCCGGCCGCCTCGACGCCACGCCTGGTCTCCTCCCGGATCTTGCGCATCAACGTCAAAGTCAGCTCGTCAACCAGCTGCAGCACCGGCGCCGGGTAACCGGCCTGAGCGCTGGCCTGCTCGATGGACGCCGGGGCCGCGCCCTCGGCGAGCATGGCCACGCCCTCGTTGATAAAGGTGCCGATCACCCGGCTGGTGAAAAAGCCACGGCTGTCGTTGACGACGATCGGGGTCTTGCGGATCTGCTGCACGACGTCGATCGCGGCGGCCAGCGCCGCGTCCGACGTCTGCTGCCCGCGGACGATTTCCACCAGCGGCATCTTGTCCACCGGGGAGAAGAAGTGCAGACCGAGGAAGTCGGCTGGGCGGTCGACTGCCGACGCGAGGTCGGTGATCGGCAGTGTCGAGGTGTTCGAGCACAGCAGGGCATCCGGATGGACCACGTCGACGATTTCTGTGAAAACCTTCTTCTTCAGCGCTGGGTCCTCGAACACCGCCTCGATCACCAGATCGCAGCCCTTGAGGTCCTCCACACGGGCGGTCGGGATGATCCTGGCCAGCATCTCCTCGCGCTGGTCTGCGGTGGACTTACCCAGGGACACGGCCTTGTCCAGCAGCCTGGCGGAGTAACTCTTGCCCCGGCTCGCCGCTGCCAGATCGGTGTCCTTGAGCACGACGTCCATGCCCGCGCGGGCACAGGAGTAAGCGATGCCGGCACCCATCATGCCCGCGCCGAGCACACCGACCTTGCTGAAGCTGCGCTGGGGATACCCGTCGGGCCGGCTGCCGCCCTTGTTGATGTGCTGGAGGTCGAAGAAGAAGGCCTTGATCATGTTCTTGGCGACCTGGCCGGTAATCAGTTCCATGAAGTAGCGGCTCTCGATCTGCAGCGCCGTGTCCACGTCGACCTGCGCGCCCTCGACTGCGGCACACAGGATGTGGTGCGGCGCCGGCATCGGTGCGCCCTTGAGCTGCTTGCGCAGCGTGGCCGGGAATGCGGGCAGCAGCTGGGCCAACGCCGGGGTGGCCGGCGTCCCACCGGGAATCTTGTAGCCCTTGGCCTCCCAGGACTGCTGCGCCTGCGGGTTCGCCGCGATCCACTCCCGGGCCTTGGCGAGCATCTCCTCTGGACTGGCGGCGACCTCGTCGACAACGCCGATCTCCTTGGCCCGCGCCGGGCGCACCTGCTGGCCCTGCAACAGCAGCTGGGTCAGCGCGTTGGCCAGGCCCAGCATCCGCACCGTACGGACCACCCCGCCAAGGCCCGGCAGCAACCCGAGGGTCACCTCCGGAAAGCCGATCTTCGAGCTTGGGACGTCCAGCGCGATCCGGTGGTGGCAGGCCAGCGCGAGTTCCAGGCCACCACCGAGCGCGGTGCCGTTGATCGCGGCCACCACCGGCTTGCCCAGCGTCTCCAGCCGCCGGAGCTGGTTTTTCATCAGCGCGAGGTGGGCACCGAACTCGCGGGCGCTGTCGGGCGTGATGGCACACAGCGCATTGAGGTCAGCGCCGGCGACGAAGGTCTTCTTCGCTGAGGTGAGGATGACCCCGGTGATCGAGTCGCGCTCGGCTTGCAATCGGTCCAGGGTGTCACCCATCGACGCGACGTAGCGCTCGTTCATCGTGTTCGCGGACTTGCCCGGATCGTCCAGGGTCAGCGTGACAATGCCCTCGGCGCCGTCGGCACCACGGTCCCAACGGATCATTGCTACCCCTTACAGCCGCTCGATGATGGTGGCGATGCCCATGCCGCCACCGACGCACAGCGTGGCCAGGCCGTAGCGCAGGTCACGGCGCTCCAGCTCGTCGATCAGGGTGCCCAGGATCATCGCGCCGGTGGCGCCCAGCGGGTGTCCCATGGCGATTGCGCCGCCGTTGACGTTGAGCTTGTCGTGCGGCACGTCCAGCTCACGCATGAAGCGCAGCACCACCGCGGCGAAGGCCTCGTTGAGCTCGACCAGATCGATCTGATCCATGGTCATGCCGGCCTTGGCCAGCGCCTTGCGGGTCGCCGGGGCCGGACCGGTGAGCATGATCGTCGGCTCTTCGCCGGTGATCGCACCGGCCACGATCCGGGCCCGCGG
>JALZCO010000207.1 GCA_030863015.1 Actinomycetota bacterium | reverse complement strand
CTGCTCAAGGGCTCTGCCTTGCCCGAGTCAAGGTGTTCCCAAACTCATGATGAATGCTGTGCCTCCGGCGGACCTCTGCTCCGGGATGGCCCCCGGGCTGGGCACGAAGGTGGTGGGTCATCAGGGTGGCGCGGTACCCCGTCACGTCGGCGCCCGAGGTGTAGCTGGCCCGCTCCGAGGCAAACTCGCCGACGTGACGGGATACCCGCTTTGGCTCCACTCGTCCTTCGTCAGGCCGACCCCCCGACTACATCCACCGCTACATCAACGGCCACGGACGACGGGGAACGTCCTCGGACCCGGATCGGAGGGTGAGGTCACATCCTGGACGACGGTAGATAGTCGTGAGGCATTGCCGATGACTACGGATCACATGCACTGATGGCCACCGGTGGGGCGGTCTGGAGCGGCCATGGTTGCGGTCAAAGCTGGATGTTCTCGTCAGTACGGCGCGCCAGTAGCCATGTGAATGGCTGGTCGGCGCCGGTGGGAGTGTGGTGGTGCTCGCGGCGGGTGGTCACGGTGGTGAATCCGGTGCCGAAGTGTTCGGCCAGGTCTTCGGCGCGGTAGCGGGCCACCGGTAGCCCGGAGCATTGTTCGGGCCCATCGGCGGCGAACGTGGCCAGGATCAAGTACCCGCCGGGAGTGATGCTGGTCGTGGCCAACTCGCGGTAGCGGGCCTGCTCGTCGGAGTGGGTCAGAAAGTGGAACACCGCCCGGTCGTGCCACAGCACGAAGCGCCGCTGCGGTGTCCATTGCAGCAGGTCCGCAGCTTCCCAGTGCACCCGATCGGCTTGGTCGGCGAGGCGCCGTTGCGCCAGGCGCAGGGCCTGGGCAGAGACATCCAGCACCGTGACGTCGGTATGGCCGCGCTCCAGGAGCCGGTCCACTAGCATCGACGCGCCGCCGCCGACATCAATGACTGGCTCGACCGGGTCCAGCCGCAGGTCATCGATCAGTGCCAGTGACACCACCGGCTCAGCCTGGAACCAGCTGACCTGCCGCGCACCCTTGGCGTCATACAACGCATCCCAATGCCGGCGGTGGGTCGCGCTGGTCGATGCGCTCACCGTGGTCACCTCCCACCTGTCCATTGTCGCGCGCAAAGCCACGCCCGACCAGGTCCAGGATCGACTCGGACCCCTCGCCGGCTCGGGTGTGTCTCATCTTTGGTCTTATTCGCATGCGTTCGTTCACGTTCATCGGACATTCGAATCAATGATGACTATTTCCGAGCCCTGAAAATCGGAAGGTCATCGGTGCAACCACTGCCAGGTGGCCATCTCGCACTGGCGGCGCATCCTTAAATTTTGATACGGCTGATCACACCTTCGCGCGCAGCGGGAGTCAGACCCGGCGTCGTGCCACACGCGTGCCACAAGCAAGTTCATGCAGTTTCGGGATGTACGGGTGCTCAACCTGTTCTGTTGCCTTCACCCGCGGTTCTGGGGAGACGGCATCGGCAGCGGAGCAATCAACTGGACACTAACGGAGAGGACCGACTCGATTTAATCTTCATAACGGGCTGGCCGGAGATCACAAACTGAGGAAGACGACCAAGTAGCCGCCCCGGCCGGTGTGGTGGAGCCGCGCACTGTCTACAGGATGCATGCAAGCCGCAGCGTGCAGGATTGTCCGTGACCCTCGCCACCGGTCATCGCCGTGTAGGCGCGAGAGAGCGGACAGGTCGAGATCAGACCGTGTCCAGGTCGTCAGCTGTCGAATACCGTCGCGCGTCGGCGAGAACTGTTGAGAGGTTTCCGGCTCGGCTCTACAACTTCGTTGGCAACCACCGACAGGACAGGACGCTGCAGGTCTCCGCCTCCCCCGCCGAACGCTGAGCCCCACATCCCGGCGGGGTGCGCGCCTCCCGCGTGCCCGTAGCCAGGGTCACCAGGGCGACTTCGGTGACGGTGTCGGAGGTGTAGTGCTTGGCGTTTGGGCCACTGGATCTTGGCGGGCATGAGGTGGTCTTCGGTGCCGGCGATGAACAGCAGCGGCGCCCGGGCGTTGTTGAGGTAGTCGACCCAGGTGCCCTGGTGTCCAGGGTTCGAGGCTGGCCAGCGCGCTTTTCCAGAGGATGCGCGCCGATGTCGGGATGGCGTAGCGCTCATACAGCACCCGGGTCACCAGCCTGCATGATCGGCCCAACGAGAGGCCGTGCGAAGCGTGCGCCGTGCAGCAGTTCGCTCGCGCCAGTAAGGACGATCCCGATCAGATCCGTGCACACTCCGACGCCCCGGACGGGATTTGCAGGTGCCCGCTTCAAGTTCGCGCCTGCTGCCGTCGGCGTGTATGGACGATCCCGGCCTACCGGGGCACGGCCCTGCCGCGCTAGTTCCCCGCCGGCCGCTGCGATCACTGCGCAAGCCGATCCGACGGACCACACACGGCGTCTTTCGTGCACGGCGTTCGTAAAGAGCAATCCCCGCCCTGTGTCGCAGCTCTTTAGCTTACGGAGAACGTTCGTATGCACGTGCACTTCATCGTGCCGTAAGTAATCCATGCATATGCAGATGCTCACGGCGCTGGCCGAACATTAATCCGGTTTGTTTTTCCGCTTCAACGTATCTCTCGTCTGGAGTATGTTGGCTTACCAACCCCCAGCAGTGGGAGGGCAACATGGACGTTCGGGGGGAATCGCCGCCTATCGAGCCGGCATCTGCCACTTCCACAGATTCCGGGGAGGACAGCGAGCGGCCAGTCGACGCTGGTCTTCCGCCCGTCACCCGGCAACGGGTGGTGTTACTGCCACACGCCCAGCCCGAGCCTGATACTCGACCCAATAAGCGCCGCACAGGTGGCCCGTGACTCCGAAGTTGTCATGGCATACGGTCGGAGGTGTTGTCGCAGCTGCGACGGTCCTCGCTGGCGGGCTAGCGGCCATTTTTCGTCGCGACAAAGCAACGGTGCCTTGGCGACAGTCCTCGGATCGCTGTAGCGGTGCGTGCCCTTGTGGGATCATCTGAACCGAGTAGGAACGTTGAGATCGTGCCTCACCGTGTGAGCTGGCGTTATGTCCCAGTAGTGTGGCACTGCCAGCGCCAGGTGCCGCAGCGCACCTACACGGAGCCGGTCGAGGTCTCGGGGACGACGGTACAGCCAGGCAGGCCACGGCGACAGGGCTCGGGATCGCATCAGGCCCTCCCTACGCTGGCTCACAGTCCGGCGGGCTACGGAGCGTCCGAATGTCGGCTGCCCAGCAGCAGTCGCTCTAAGGAAGAGCCTTCACTACTCCCTCATACGTCGGTATTTCAGGCCATGCTGGTGTATGGGCCAGCACTGAGTCACTACGTTCGAGCGCCCTCACGCGCCATGATCGCGGGTCGCCGCGTTCAAAGCCGTTGCAGGCCGGCCAGTACCCGCTGCATGAGGGCAACGTCTGATGCGG
>JALZCO010000160.1 GCA_030863015.1 Actinomycetota bacterium | reverse complement strand
GTCCCTGGGCGCCGGCTGGGCCCGGGTGCTCACCAAGGTGCACCTGCCACTGCTGTGGCCCGGGGTGCTCACCGCGGCCCTGCTGGTAATGGTAGAAGTCATGAAGGAGCTCCCGGCCACCGCGCTGCTGCGCCCCCTGGGTGGCGACACGCTGGCGATCATGGCCTGGGAAGCGACCAAGGACGCCCGGTTCGACACCGCCGCGCTGCCGGCCCTGCTCATCGTCACGGTTGGTCTGCTCCCCGTGGTGGTCCTCATCCGCCTGTGGAGCCGAGGTGGCGGGCCGTCTTCGGCGGCTGATCGCGTGACACCGGGATAGCCCGGCGGGGCAGGATCGGGGCGTCGCGCCCGGTGCCCGGGATCGGGTTCTGCTCGTGGACCATGTTCTGCTCGTGGTAGTCGGCCTCGACGTTGACCGACCAAATGTCGTGGTCGCCGCCATTCAGGATGTTCTCCACGGTCAGCATGGCGGTGAGCATCGAGTGGTCCTGGTTGTTGTACCGATGCATGCCGTTGCGCCCGACGGGGTGGACATTGCGGGCGTGTATCGCCAGCCAGTTGCGCAGCACTCCCACGTTGGCTCGAAAGTCGTGGTCGTAGACGGGGTAGGCCTTGGGCACACGCACCACGTAGCCGGCCTCCACCTGCTCGGCATCCACCAGCCCGAGGGCGGCCAATTCGCGGGTACCCAGCTCGACGAGGTCGGCGTCTGGCAGCTCCCACAGCTCGTCCCCGGAGAACACGAAGTACTCCAGGCCAAGACAGGTGCGTCCGGGCTTGACCATTGCCGGCGACCACGCCCCGAAGTTCTGGATGCGGCCGACCCGCACCTGCGGGGAGTGGATGTAGATCCAGTTGTCCGGGAAGGCCTGGCTCTCGGGAACCACCAGGGCCACCGTGAGGAAGTCGCGGAACCGCAGCTCGTCAGCGGCGGCGCGGACGGCGGGCAAGGCTGGCGGGTCCATGGCGCGAACCAGGTCGGGCAGGGGCATCGAGGAGATCAGATGGTCGCATGGGTAGCTGGTCACCGCCCCGCCCGCAGTGGCCTCGACGGCGACCGCCCGACCGCCTTGGTGCCGGATCCTGGTCACCGGCTGGCCGAGGTGCACCTTGCTGCCGGCAGCCTCGACCAGCTCGCAGCAGCGTTCCCACATCATCCCCGGCCCGTACCTCGGGTAGTGGAACTCCTCGATCAGCGAGGTGATCTGCCTCCGGTTGCGCCCGAGCCGCAGGCCGTTGAGCACCGCATTCGCCAGTGACAGATCCTTGATCCGTTGCGCCGCCCAGTCAGACTGGATCTCGGTGGCCGCCACCCCCCAGACCTTCTGGTTGTAGGTCATGAAGAAATGTCGGTAGAGCCGGTATCCGAAGCGGGCCGCGACCCACCCCTCAAGATGCGACTGATCGGCCGGTGGACACAGCCGCGCCCACAGGTAGGACAGCACGCAGCGGGCCGCCTCGGCCGTTCCCAGGTTGCACAGGGCGTCGAACGGGCGCAAGGGGTAGTCATAGAACTTGCCCCGGTACAGGATGCGGCTGCACCGGGGCCGGAGCAGGAAGTCCCCGTTGGGCAGGATCTCGTGCCATAGCGCCTCCACCCGGGGCACCTTGGTGAAGAAGCGGTGGCCCCCGATGTCGAACCGCCAGCCATCCCGTTCGACGGTGCGGCTGATCCCGCCGACGTGGTCGTCGGCCTCCAGCACGGTCGCCGGAACCTGGTTTTTGGCAAGCTCGTAGGCAGCGGTGAGGCCAGCCGGCCCCGCACCGATGATCACGACCCTGGGATCCGGGCGAGAAGCATGCGCCGCTTGCATAAGGGGACCAACCTAATATTCGGGACAAGTAGGATAAAGTGCCGGGCGACGCGTTACTGGTTTTTCACTGACGGTAGCTCCTCCCCCTCTCGGCCTCACACGAAAGAGTGAAACAGTTACCGTTCTGTAAAGCAAGCCTTACCTCATGCGCTCGCAGCCACGGTGCGGTGTGCAGCATCAGGCCTCCGGAGCATCAGCGCTCGCCTTCGTCAGGCGGCTACGGCTGCGCGCAGGCTCAGCACGAGCCAGGCTGTGTCGGGTCGCCGGCCGAGACGCCGCGATGATCACACCATGGTTGCGCGACCCTGTCCTTGATCACATTTTGGGTAGCCCAGCAGTAGAGCTGAATCTAACTCGTATGGCCTAGCATCCACGCTCCCTTGGAGCAATTCAGCTCTCCAGCCTCACACTGTCTGCAATAGCTGGGGGACTCGTCACCTCGGCGCCCAATGTGCCTAGTACTCAATATGGGGCATGCATTCTTCTGTAGCGCCGAACCGCCCGTCACGATATGTGGCGTGATCCACATCACATACGGAGAGAGGGGTTACTCGGCTACCCAAAATGGGAAGGCAGTAGGTGACACAGACGGCAATGCAAGGCTTGATGGCTGTAGGGCGAGTCAACCATGTACAACGATCACTTCTCGGTTCGGGGGATTGGGAGTACGGCGGCGACTCCTTTGATGACGTTGGCACGGCAGCTGGCAGTTGAGCAGCCGGCTGCACGAGTTCCCCATGACGTCGACGTTTCTGCTGCAGTGGTGCGCGAGCAGTGCCGAGGCCACTTAACGTGGCCTTCTCGTTCTCAGTGCGTAGTCCGTCGAAAACGCTGAGCGTCCTGCTCGGCTCGCTGGTCTGAAGTGATGCTACGGCTGGCCATCGGAGACGAGTT
>JALZCO010000134.1 GCA_030863015.1 Actinomycetota bacterium | reverse complement strand
GCACCGAGGGACCGCACCGCTTCGCCCGCGCGCAGGACTGGTGGCAGTCCTTCTGCGCGCAGCTGGACACCTACGACGACGTGGGTCTGCCCGGCAGCGGCCCGGTCGCCTTCGCCAGTCTTGCCTTCGACGACTCCCCGGGCAGCTCAGTGCTGGTGGTGCCACGCGTCGTGGTAGGCAGGCGAAACGGGCGGACCTGGGTCACCGAGTACGAGACCGGCACCGTGACCGGACCCGTGGTACCGGTGCGCCGTCCCCGCGGTCTGCGCTACTTCGACGGTGAGCTGCCGGTGACCGCGTGGCGTGATGCGGTGGCCCGCGCGGTGTGCCAGATGCGTGACGGGTCGGCGCCGGCGAAGGTGGTACTGGCGCATGATCTGCTCGCGGTCGCCGACGAGCCGCTGGATCCCCGATTCCTGCTGCATGGGCTGGCCGCCAGGTACCCGTCCTGCTGGACGTTCGCAGTGGACCAGCTGGTGGGCGCGACCCCGGAATTGCTACTGCGCCGCCGGGGAACCGAGGTGCTCTCGCGGGTGCTGGCCGGGACGACCTGGCCGCATGACAGCACCGACACCGAGGCGCTGGCCGCTGAGCTACTCGGCTCGACGAAGGATCGTGACGAGCACCGTTACGCGGTGGACTCGCTGGCCCAGGAATTGCGGCCGTTCTGTACCAACCTGCTGGTCCCCACCGCGCCCAGCGTGCTGCAGCTGCGCAACGTGCTGCACCTGGCCACTGAGGTGCGCGGGGTGCTGCACCCTGCAGGCCCGCCGTTACTCACCTTGGCCGACGCGTTGCACCCCACCGCCGCCGTCGGCGGCACCCCGACCCCCGCTGCGGTCAGCGCGATCGGCGAGCTGGAGGCGATGGACCGCGGACGCTACGCCGGCCCGGTGGGCTGGGTCGACGCCGCCGGGGACGGCGAACTGGGCATCGCACTGCGGTGCGCTCAGGTCGCCGGCCGGTTCGCCCGGTTGTTCGCCGGCTGCGGGATCGTGGCCGGCTCGGACCCCGACTTGGAGGTCGCTGAGGCCGCCGCCAAGTTGGTCCCCATCCGCGACGCCCTGGAAGGTGTGGACTGACGACCGGCGTCAGCTGGGTGGTGAAGCTGGACGGCTGGGGGTGAACAGCCAGGTTTGGGCGACGTCGTCTACCTGCTCGTTAGAGACTCGCTCGATGACGGCCAGGAAGTCCTGCACCGTCCCGTTGCCACCACGGCGCTCGGTAGCCCAGGTGCGCAGCGCAGCGAAGAAGTCCTCGTCCCCGACCTCCACTCGCAGCGCCTGCAGTGCCATCGCGCCGCGCGTGTAGACAGGTCCGCTGAGCACGTCAGCCACGCCGGGATCACCCGGTGGGGTCCGCCAGTACTCGGTATCAGCAGGCCTGCGCTGGTAGGTCAGTTCGGCCATCTGCTGCGCGCTGCGGCCGCCGGTGCGTTCGGTGTAGAGCCACTCGGCGTAGGTGGCGAAGCCCTCGTTGAGCCAGATATCGCTCCAGCGGTTCACCGAGACACTGTCGCCGAACCACTGGTGGGCCAGCTCGTCCACCACCACCCTGACATCCGGTTCGCCGCCGCCCCAGAACACCGGCGCATAGACCGGGCGCGTCTGGTTCTCCAGCGCGAAACTCATGGTGGGAGCGTCGGGCACCACGCCACCGAGGTTGCTGAACGGGTAAGGACCGAAGATCCCGGAGAGGAATCTGGTGATCTCAGGCGTCCGCTCCACCGAGGCCCGCGCGGCGTCGGCGACCTGCGGATCGAGCCCCTGAGCGTAGGCGGCCAGGTACGGACCGAACTCAGTGTCACGGCGGACGAGGTCGTACTGCCCGATCGCCACGAACGCCAGGTAGGTGGTCATCGGCTCGCCCGCCTGCCAACGCCACCTGTCCCAACCCGGCCCGGCCGGTTCCGGACCCCCGAGCAGGGCCCCGTTGGAGATCGCCTCCACACCAGCGGGCACGGTCACGGTCACCGCGACGGTCGCCTTGTCCGACGGGTGATCATTGGACGGGTACCACCACGCAGCGCTATCGGGCTCTCCCACTGCGACTGCACCGTCGGCGGTGCGCACCCACGGCTGGGCGACACGGCCACCACCGGGGATGTTCGAGGGCACTCCGACGTAGTCCACCAGCACCGACATCGGCTGGCCGGCGTGCACCGGCGCCGCCGGAGTCACCTGCAGCTCGCCACCGTCCTGACGGAAACCCGCCGGCCGGCCCTCGACCGCGACAGCGGTCGCCGGCAGTCGCAGGTCCAAGTTGAACTGGGAGAGGTCCTGGGTGGCGCGGGCGGTGACCGTGGTGTGTCCTTCGAGCCGGTCGCTGGGAGGGTCGTACCGGATCTGGATGTCATAACCCGTGACGTCGTAGCCACCGTTTCCCGCGCGCGGGAAATAGGGATCTCCGATGCCGTCAGCGCCGGCAACCGGCTGGAACGCGGGCGCAGGAAGCCGTGGCGCCTCCGAGCCGGGACGGGAATCCGAACTGCGCCACGGAAAGACCACGATCGCGATCAGTACCAGCAGCACCGCCAGACCC
>JALZCO010000086.1 GCA_030863015.1 Actinomycetota bacterium | reverse complement strand
TCTGAGGCCGACCGACCCACCCACAAGTGACGCTGCGGTTGCGTTGGCTCCACCGCGGGTGTTTCTTGGGCATCGCGACCATGCACTCTCGAAAGGAAACCCATGAAGATCGACAGCATTACTCCGGACTCGGCGCTGCCGAATACCCCGGTGCTCATCCGCGGTGACGGTGTGGACACCGCAGCGAAGCTCCTGTTCGGCGACGAGCCGGTTCCGTTCAAGGTCAACAGGACCGGGACCATCGAGGCGAGCGTCCCTCAGGGCTCGGGTACGGTCGATGTGACCCTCGAATCGGAGGATGGCGACAAGAGCAACAGCGTCAGCTTCACCTTCCTTGGGGTGGGCTAACTCTCGGGTATCGCGCTATGTCCGCACCTGCGGAGTGAGTTCATCGCCGTTGCTGCCTACTGGGACCCCACGGGTGCTGCGGTCTGAGGTGCGGTGCGGTCTTCGTGTCGCGGTGCATACCCTTGCCGTGGTTGGGCACGGGCGAACACTGCTGCCGGCCCGGGCCCCCCAGGTGGCAGACGGTTGGTCGCGGCGTGGTGCGCCTGTTGCGGCTCGTCCCCGGCGGCCGGGACATCAGCGTTGATTCGCTCACCACGGAGCTGGTCATAGATCGGCGTTTGGCTCACGGGTGACACCGTAGGCGCGGCTTTGCGCGGACTGCGTCAACATGGTGTGTACAGGTGCAGGCCCGATGTGGATGGATGCGAGCGATGAGCACTTCGACAAATCCACGCGGCCCGTTCGTGTCCGCTCGTCTACCACAGGGAGCCGTACGCCGTGCCTCTGTTAACTGTTTGTATCCAACTAGCCTGGCAGATGCTCTGATGGAGTGGACATCTTCACCAGTGGGTTGCATGGCCGACCTCACCGACAACAGAGCCCCTCGTTGCGGGTGCTCCCGTCGTTCGGGCTGACGGCCGCCTCATGCAGAGGGATTCGTCTGCTGCAGTCCGGTAGGGCAGCAGGATGGAATGACGATGAGCAGCCGAGCGATGAAGGGGCAGCGGGCCACCATGCGAAAACAGGAGATAAACCCCTCTCCAGCGTCCGCATCACCGACGAATGACTTGCCAATTGCCGTCGTTACCCCGCACTGGGTGCAACGCGCCGTCTTCTACCAAATCTTCCCAGACCGCTTCGCGAAGAGCGATAGTGTGGAGAAGCCTCACAACAACCTCGAGTCCTGGGACAGCGATCCAACGACGTTTGGGTATAAAGGCGGGGATTTGGCCGGCGTCCGGGAGCGGCTTGACTACCTGCAAGATCTAGGCGTGACGGCGCTGTACTTCAACCCGATCTTTCAGTCCGCCTCGAATCACCGCTATCACCCCCACGACTATTACAAGGTCGATCCGCTACTCGGCGGGGACGAGGCGTTCGACGCGCTGCTGGCCGAGTGCCGGCGGCGAGGCGTGCGGATCGTGCTCGACGGAGTTTTCAATCACGCTAGTCGAGGATTCTTCCAGTTCAATGACGTGCTCGAGAACGGCAAGGCGTCACCATGGCTTGACTGGTTCACCTTCCACGACCATCCGGCCAATTCCTACGACCCCAGCCGACCCCCCGGCTACGAGGCCTGGGCGGGACTACACGCCCTGCCCAAACTCAACACCGACAACCCGCAGGTTCGCGAGTACCTGATGCGCGTCGGCGAGTACTGGCTTCGCAAGGGCATCGATGGTTGGCGGCTCGATGTCCCGTCCGAGATCCGCTCGGACGGCTTCTGGCAGGAGTTCCGCCAGCGCATAAAGGCAATCAATCCCGAGGCGTACATCGTTGGTGAGGTATGGGGAGACAGCAGGCAATGGCTCCAAGGTGACCAATTTGACGGCGTCATGAACTATCTCTTCGCCGAAGCGGCGATCGCCTTCAGCGCCGGCCACCGGGTGCGACCCGAGACCGTCGAAGGTCGCTCATACGCTCCCTGGCCCGGCATCGATGGCCGCGCTTACGCGGCCAAGATCGATCATCTGCTGAGCCTGTATTCCTGGCCCGTCCAGTTGACGCAGCTCAACCTGCTCGACAGCCACGACACCTCCCGCTTCGTCACCATCGCCGGCGGCGACCGGGCCAGCGTCCGGCTTGGTACGCTGCTTCTGTTCACCTTCCCCGGCGCCCCCTCAATCTACTACGGCGACGAGATCGGCCTCGACGGTGCACTGCCGGACCACTGGGCGCGTAAGTCCTTCCCCTGGGACCACCCGGAGCGCTGGGATCTGGAGGCGCTCACCTTTCATAAGGCGATCATTGCGCTGCGCCAGTGCCAGCCCGCACTTCAGACCGGCGACTACATCCCGCTTTATGCCGATGCGGACGTCTACGCCTTCGCCCGGACCCTGCAGGGCAGCACAACGATCACCGCCGTGAATGCCGCCGGGGCGTCGCGTCGATTCACGATTCCGCTGACCAGCGCATTCCTAAAGCAACCAGCCACGGTCACGATTCTTTTGACGACAGACGGCTCGCCTACCGCCGAGCTAGCCCCCGGCGCGCTGACGCTGACCCTCCCATCACGCAGCGGTGCGGTCTTCGACGCTTCGACTGTCCCGCAACCGCGCTGAGGGACCACACCGCCTTGCGCCCTCGTCCGGTGATCATCGGTCGGCGGGTTGAAGATCTCGCAGCACTGCCTGCTCGCTAACCTTCCCACCGTCGAGTCGGCAGCTGATTGCGCAAGTCACCCACCAGAACCGCTGCGCCCGACTCCTAGGTCCCTCCTGGCGCGGGGACGTGTCGGCTAGGTGAGTATGGACGGACGGCGGTAGGACCAGGAGGGCGAGGATGAGTGTGAACGCGTCCCAGGACGCGGCGAGCTTCGCTGATCTGGCGCTGCGATCTGAGCTGCTGCACGTGCTGTCCGGGCTTGGATACGAGGAGCCCACGCCGATCCAGCGCGAGGCGATTCCACCGTTGGTGCAGGGCCGGGACTTGCTCGGTCAAGCCGCGACGGGGACGGGAAAGACCGCGGCATTCGCGTTGCCGGTGTTACAGCGGATGTCCGGTGACCGGAGTGCGGGACCGGTGGCGCTGGTGCTCGTACCCACACGTGAGCTGGCCATGCAGGTATCCCAAGCGTTCCATCGCTACGGCCGCGATCTTGGTGTCCGTGTCCTTCCGATCTATGGCGGGCAACCGATCGGCCGGCAGTTACAGGTGCTGGAACGCGGAGTCGATGTGGTGGTCGCCACGCCAGGCCGTGCGCTTGACCATATCGGTCGCGGGACGCTTCGTCTGGCCAATGTGGAGACGATCGTGCTGGATGAGGCAGACGAGATGCTCGATATGGGATTCGCTGAGGACATCGAGGCGATCCTCGACGGCACTCCTGAGGATCGGCAGACCGTGCTGTTCTCCGCGACGATGCCGTCTCGCGTTGACGGGATCGCCCACCGCCACCTCCGTGATCCCATCCGGATCGAGATGGGCCACGCGGCGACGGCCCCAGGTACTGGCCCGCTGGTACGGCAGAGCGCGTACGTGGTCGCCCGCGCGCAGAAGCCCGCTGCTCTGGGACGGGTGCTCGACGTGGAGGCGCCCTCAGCCGCGCTCGTTTTCTGCCGGACCCGGGAAGAGGTCGACCAACTCACTGAAATCTTGAACGGACGCGGCTACCGCGCTGAGGCATTGCACGGAGGGATGAGCCAAGAGCAACGTGACCGGGTAATGGGCCATCTGCGTAGCGTGACCGCGGACCTGCTTATCGCCACCGACGTGGCGGCTCGCGGACTTGACATCGAGCAGCTGACCCACGTTATCAACTACAACGTTCCGTCGGCGCCCGACGCGTACGTGCACCGCATCGGCCGGGTCGGTCGTGCTGGCCGAGAGGGTGTGGCAATCACGTTAGCGGAGCCGCGCGAGCACCGGATGCTCAAGGCGATCGAGCGGGTGACGAAGCAGCGGATCACGGTGGAAAAGGTGCCCACGATCGCCGATCTCCGTGCGCGACGCCTCGAGCTGACCCGTGCTGCGCTGCAGGAGAGCCTTCTCACCGACGACCTGGACCGCTTCCGTGTTGTGGTCGAGACGCTCGCTGACGAGTTTGATGTCATGGATGTGGCGCTCGCCGCGGTGAAGTTGGCGCACGAGTCCCTCGGGGGCGAAGCCGACGAAGAGGAGATCCCAGAGGTCGCCGAGGTGCCTGGGCGCAAGAGAGCGAACATCCGTGGTGTCGATGGGCGCGAAGGGCGGCGCGGCCGTACTCAGACCGGGGTGATGACGCGCGTCTTCCTCGGTGCCGGGCGCAGCGCTGGCATCCGGCCACAGCACCTGGTCGGCGCGATAACTGGGGAGTCCCGTCTCAGTGGTCGCGACGTCGGGGCGATCGAAATCGCCGATCGCTTCTCGCTGGTGGAGGTGCCCGAGCCTGCGGCCGACGAGGTGATCGCAGCTCTGCGGCGCACCACTATCAAGGGGAAAAAGCCAACTGTTCGCCGCGAGCGCGACACGGCGAGTAGGGCCGCCGGTAAGAGAATTGGCATCCTAGGCAAGCGCGAATGAGAGTGTGTACCCGGCGGAAGGTGATGTGAGTGGTCGCTGTTGACGTCTCGCGGCTCCGGGGAAGGGGACGCGGGTTGCACAACGTTCGAGTGGGGGCCACGCAGTTGCCTCGTTTGCGATTGCGGGTAGTTTGCCCGTCATGACAACTTCGACACGAACGCGCACAGTCCTGGTCCGGGCTGGCCTGGTCCTGGCCACGGCTGGAGCGCTGGCGTTCTCCTCGGCGTGCAACGACTCGTCCCCATTGGAAGGTGGCCCCGGAGGCAACCAGGAGCAGGAAGACCAGGACGACGGCGATGACAACGAGCAGGGCGATGGCTGAGTCTCGGTGATAGAGATGCGGGCGGCAGCGGGCGGTCTACATCCCTGCTTTCCTTCGCATCCGGCCGACCTGTTCCTCGCGTCAGCCATCGCATAGCGATGCCGACAGGCCCTTAGCTCTGTCACGGACAGCCGTTCATGATGGGTCAGTTGTTACTAGTGGGGCATTCGTATCCGGTGTTAGCGAGATTGTCGCATAGGCGTCTGGCGCCCTCATCGATTTTTCGACGCATGTCGGCGCGTTCGCTCTCGGACGGAATACGGACCGCGTGCGGTGGCTGACCATTGGTGACTATTTCACATTCTCCACCTTGCGCTCGATACTTAGCGCAATTTTCCTCAGCTATCTGCTGATGCTGCTCCCAGGTGCATCGGGCTAAGTGGTCGGATTCACAAGGATAAGGCGTCCGTGGTCTAGCTACATTGTTAGTGCCGGTATCGTGCGGTGGGACCGTCTCGGAACGCGGCGTTAACGCCAATGCAACTGCAATGATACCTACCGCGATCAGAATATCCTTTATCTTCACTAGCGCTCCTTAGCTATGCTGGAAGCGAACGTTAAGTCTCGATCGACCTCGTGTAGTCTCGCATCATGTTCATACACCAGCATCGGTCTCGCTAAGCCATCCGCATCGTTGACCTAGCCCTTTTCTGCGCCTTGAGATTACGCCGGCCTCGGTCGATCTGTTCAGCATCGAACCCTGGGTTTCCCTACCTACCGGGCGGTTCATAGCCCTTGGCCGATGAGGCCGCCAGTGGTCTCCCCGCTGAGCGGTGCGCATGGACAAAAGTCCACCGCCGGCGCCGTCCATACCATCTCCACCACCTCAGCGCGATGCCGCTCACACATCAGAACGTCATACTTCGGGTAGGCCAAGATAGGGGATGTGCTGCTCGGCACCCTCGGACCCGGCTTATCTCCTCAGCGGTCCGTGCGCACCAGGCCAGACACCGCATTCCCCGTGAGAGTCAACGAGTCAAGCCCCCCGACGATGTCCAACACCAGATGCCCGTCATGGGACATCGACGGTTCCCAAGACTCAGTGATCATTTCCGGCCCTAGGCGATCATCCGGGGATGACCACACGCAGCGGCCAACCCGGGCCCGCCCTGCCGACGCCGAAACCGTGACGATACGGGGTTGGCGGACCGTGGCGGAGGGGCGAGCGAAACCGAATCCGCGTGGCGAGCTTGAAGGCTGCGCCCGATGGGCCGTCAGGGGGTCGCGGTCGGTAGTCAGGCCGGGTCACAGGTAGCCGCTGTTGACCACGGTGTTAATGACACGGTTGTTGGCCCGACCGGTCGGTCGATACCGGGCGTATCTGAGAACTGCTACGGGTCACTCTCCAAGTCTGAGCGTTCCGGCGGGTGCACAGTCCTCGCAGAGCAGCACCATGCTGGTCACCTTGTGTAAGGCCATGTACTTCTCGGCAGTCATGAAGGTGCCGTTCTCGCGAGGTAGCTGCACCTCTCGTTCGCATCCGCACTTCTCACACGCCAGCAGCATCCACTGGAGAGGTTCCGAGGTTGTCGTCATGCCCGCATCTTCTCAGTCTGCCGCGGCCTACCCATTTGGCCGTATCGGTCAGATACCTTCGAGCAGGATCTGCATCCCGCTGAAGAGATCTTCATCGTGCCCAGCTACTACGTCCTCTGTGGATACTCAGCTGCTGGCTCCCCAGCGACGATGGATCGTTTAGCCTGGATCCCCGGGTGGCCGCTGATCAGGATGAGGTGAGGTGTCATAACCCGAACTCGCCTCGGATCGCGAAACGGGCCTCCTCCACCGTGTCGCACGCGGTGAGGACGACACCTCCGTAAGACCAGGAGTCGTGGTTGGTATGACCGCAGCGACAGGCGTCCGGTTCACAGGTGCCGGCAGCGCCCTCGTCGGAGATGCGACGTGGGCACGCAGACTGTGTTCGGGTGGTCTGAGGGTGCCCGGTGCTGGTCGTTGCAGTGGGAACTGAGGTCCTTGGCTGGCACGTCCTCTCAGGAGCTGTTTCCCATGCTTCGGCCAAATTGCAAGCTCCGGGTGATCTGGGAAGACAGTCTCAAGGTCTTTGAGGATGATCACCCATATAGTGTAAGTTGTCGGGCAACCGTAAAGTACAAAGGTCGGCAAGGCTGCAGTTATGGCCCCGAGACGTGTATGTCCTCGGCTCTTACATGCATGAAGAATGAAGGGCTGACCAGGACTAAATCGGCTCGTGACCAAGGGGAGAAATAGGATCACCATTTCGTGTAACAAGAAAAGTCGGTCTCGGATTCTCCACTTCGTGGAGGCGGTTGCCGACACTGTTGTATGTCGTGAACAACATCGTGCGATCGAACGGTGACATGTTTTGAGGAGAGCCGTGGACGACATTCGGGGCGAAGAGCAAAACTGTCCCCGGTTCCCCCATTGCGGCGGTTATCCCATGTTTATGTGCCAATTCAACAACGACCTGGTCGGGCACAGTATAATCCACACTCCCAGTGAAGTTCGAGGCCCAACGTTGCGTGTCGAATGCGGCGCGCCCGGATCGCTCGACCGGTATCAGGCCGCAGTGGTGAGAACCTGGTATCAGCAAAAGCGGTCCATTGGTTTCGTCCGCCCGATCAATGAATATGACGGCGGTCAAAGCCTGCGGAGCCGGCATGCCGTCCTCGTGGTGCCAGTAGCTGAAGTCCTGGTGCCATCGCCACATATCTCCTTTGAACGCGCGCTTCATATTGATCTTGAATTGATAGACATAGACATCCGAATCCAACAGTTGTCGGGCGGGGATGAGTATTTTCGGGTGCCGGACAAGCCGCGCGAAAAACTCGTTGGTAAGATGCGTCCCACGCAGTCCCGCCAGCGTGTCACCGTCTTTCTCGAGCATCCGTCCCAATGTGGCAACCGTGGCTGAACGCTCAATGTTTTCCCTGATCCCCCCTACTTCTTCAGGCATGAGATCAGGGATGAGCAAAAAGCCCTGCGCGGTGTACTGATCGATCTGGTCTAAAGTAAGCTCAACCCGCATTTCTAAACCCTCTTCGAAGTTGTAAGTGTGCGACACAAGGCAGGCCCAATGGCGGCGAACACTCATTCGGGAACCTGTTTGCAGTACGATCTAGGGTAGCATGACCCAGCGGTTCCCTTCCGAAGCTTTTTTCGGGGATGCCTGAAAGGGCATGATCACTCCTCGTGGTGGGGAGGGCACACGCAAAATGGTGAGCAGGCCTTGAAGCTTATGCGAAACTCAGTTTGAAGAAGTGGAGTGCTCGGACGGTGTTGAAGGCTGTGGCGTAGGTGCGCGCGGGTCTGCGGTAGTTGGTGTGCATGCATCTCCACGTCTTGAACTGAGAGATCGCGCGCTCGATCACGTAGCGAATCTTGTTGACCGCGGTGTTAAATTCTTTTTGCCAGTCGAGGAGTTCTCCGCCGGCTGGCTTGCGATACGGGGTGATGATGCCGGTGCCGATGTAACCCTTATCGCCGACTGCGTCGTCATCACCGAGAAGTTCGCTCAGTCCGGTCTCGTGCATTGCTTTGGCGTCGTGATTGCTGCCAGGCA
>JALZCO010000082.1 GCA_030863015.1 Actinomycetota bacterium | reverse complement strand
GGCCTGGCAGGTCCCGCTGCTGGAACTTCCGCAGGCTCAGTTCCTGCTGATGTCCGCGACGTTGGGTGATGTCACCCGCTTCGAGCAGGACTTGACGCGGCGCACCGACCGTCCCACCGCTGTGGTGCGCTCCGCGCAGCGCCCGGTCCCGCTGCATTTCCGGTACGTCACGACCCCGCTGCACGAGACGCTGGAAGAGCTGCTGGCCACCAAGGCGGCGCCGGTCTACGTGGTGCACTTCACCCAGGCCGCCGCTGCCGAGCAGGCGCAAGCGCTGACCAGCATCAATGTCTGCAGTCGAGCCGAGAAGGATGCGATCGCCGAGCTGATCGGTGGCTTCCGGTTCGCCACCGGTTTCGGACGGACGCTGTCTCGGCTGGTCCGCCACGGGATCGGCGTGCACCACGCCGGAATGCTGCCCCGGTACCGCCGGCTCGTCGAGCGGCTTGCCCAGGCCGGCCTGCTCAAAATCATCTGCGGCACCGACACCCTTGGCGTGGGGATCAACGTGCCGATTCGCACTGTGCTGCTCACCGCACTGGGCAAGTACGACGGAACCCGCACCCGCCACCTCACCGCTCGGGAATTCCACCAGATCGCCGGTCGGGCCGGGCGAGCCGGGTACGACACCGCCGGCGATGTCGTCGTGCAGGCTCCAGAGCACGTGGTCGAGAACACCAAGGCGTTGGCCAAGGCCGGAGATGACCCTCGCAAGTTGCGCAAGGTGGTGCGCAAGAAACCTGCTGAGGGATCGGTGTCCTGGAGTGACCGCACCTTCGCCCGGCTGGTGGCGGCCCAACCGGAACCGCTGACATCCAGCTTTGCGGTGAGCCACGCGATGCTGCTCAACGTGGCCAACCGACCTGGTGACGCATTCGCGGCCATGCGCCATCTGCTTACCGACAATCACGAGGACCGGCCCGCCCAGCGACGGCATATCCGCCAGGCCATCGCCATGTACCGCGCGTTGCTGGCCGCCGGCGTCGTCGAACGGCTGGCGGTCCCAGACGCCCAGGGCCGTACCGTGCGGCTCACCGGCGAATTGCAGCTCGATTTCGCCCTCAACCAGGCGCTGTCCCCCTTCGCGCTGGCCGTGATCGAGCTGCTGGACCCGGAGTCGGCCGATTACCCGCTGGACGTGCTCTCCGTGCTAGAGGCCACGTTGGACGATCCGCGGCAGGTGCTGGGTGCGCAATTGTCCAAGGCCAAGGGACAGGCCGTGGCGGAGATGAAAGCCGAGGGCATCGAGTACGAGGAGCGGATGCGGCTGCTGGATGACGTCACCTACCCGATGCCGCTGGCCGAACTGCTGCATGCCGCGCTGGATACCTACCAGCGGGGCCATCCCTGGGTCGCCGACCACCGGCTGTCTCCCAAGTCGGTGGCCCGTGACCTCGCCGAGCGGGCGATGACCTTCACCGAGTACGTCGGGTTCTACGACCTGGCCCGCTCGGAGGGCTTGGTGCTGCGCTACCTGGCCGACGCCTACCAGGCGCTGCGCCGCACAGTGCCCGAGGAGGCCAAGACCGATGAGCTGCGGGATCTGCAGGAATGGCTGGGGGAACTGGTTCGCCAGGTGGACTCCAGCCTGCTGGACGAGTGGGAGCGGCTGCGCAACCCCGAAACGCCTAACTCTGCGGCACCCATCTCCGCGCGACAGGGTGCAGCATCGGTGGACCACCGCCCCCCGCCGGTGACAGCCAACGTGCGGGCCTTCCGGGTACTGGTTCGCAATGCGCTGTTCCGCCGGGTGGAACTCGCCGCCCGTCGGCGCTGGGAGGAACTCGGGGAACTGGACTCAGATGCCGGATGGGACGCGCAATCCTGGCGACACGCCATGGAACCGTACTTTGCCGAGCATGACGAAATCGGCACCGGCGCTGACGCCCGCGGTCCGCATCTGCTGATCATTGATCAGCAGCCCGGTAGGTGGGTCGTGCGGCAGATCCTGGACGATCCGGCTGGACATCACGACTGGGGCATCAACGCCGAAGTCGACTTGGCTGCCTCCGATGGGTCCGGGACAGCGGCGCTGAGGGTGACCGCAGTCGGCCGGCTCTGAATCGTGATCCAGCTTTGATCTTGTTCACAGTCGCCGCAGGCCGGTGAGCACCCGCTGCATCAGGACAACGTCTGGTGTGGCCTCAGCGGAGCCGGCCGTGCGGTGCACTGAGACGCTGCCCGTGGCGGCCAGGTCTCCCAGCAGCACTCGGGCCACCCCCAGCGGCATCTTCAGCAAGGCGGCGAGTTCGGCGACAGAGCGGGGAGTGGAGCACAACCCGAGAATCGTGCGGTGTTCCGGACGGCCTGGGGGGGCGGGTGGACGGCCGGTTGCCGAGATCAGGGCCTCGATCGCAAGGTCGACCTGCGCCGCGGTCCGTCCGCCCGTCCAGAAGTAAGGCCGCACCAAGGCCGAGGTCTCCACCGACCTGTCCCAGGCGGCCTCGCCAAGGTCAGGTGCCCCGGCAGGCTCCGCCTCCGGCGCCGGCGGTGCGATCTGCGGTTGCTGCGCGGCGACGGCTTTCGCTACCTGCTGTTCGGGGTCCTGCTGTTCGGGGTCCTGCCAGTGGGAGGCCTGCTGTTCGCAGTCTTGCACATCGTGGTTCTGCCGCCAACGGCTCAACAGAGACGGGAACCGGGCACCGGTCTGCCCGACCATCTGGTCTTTGTTTTGGTGTCGCGCTTGATGCTGGGTCGCAACGGCATCATTTTCTTCTGCTGGCGGCTCGGCCACCTCGCGGCGACGACGTCCCGCCGCGCCGCCGAACCGCGCACCGGTCAGTCCGACCACGGGGCCGTCGGCGTCCCGACCATCCCCCGAGTTCTGATCCGCTTCCACGGGCGGGCAGATTAGGCGGCCGCTGTCAAGACCCTGTAACGGGGGGTATCGCCATGGTTACAGCCGCCCGGTGGTACGGAAACACGTCGCTGGCATCGCTCGACGACGCGCCGCCGCAGAACTGGGCGGTTAGCCCGGCTCGTTGCCCGGCTTCCATTTGATGCCACACCCCATGCTGGGCTGCTGCGGCTCACCGACCGGTTGCCCGGCTAAAACCAGGTCCAACGCCGCGCGCAAGGCCTTGCCGGTCACTGGGGCGTCATTGCGCGGGCGGGACTCGTCGAACTCGCCCCGGTAGACGAGCCTGCGCCCGGCGTCATAGAGGAAGAAGTCCGGGGTGCAGGCGGCCCGGTAGGCCAAGGCGACCTCCTGGGTGTCGTCGAGCAGGTACGGGAACGTGAACCCAGCGCGGTGAACCTGCTCGGTCAGCCCCTCGGGCCCGTCGTCGGGATGGGTATTCGTGTCATTGCTGCAGATCGCCACTGCAGCCACGTCGCGCTGGCTGTACTCAGCGACCAGCGACCCGAGTTCCCGCTCGATGTGTCGGACATAGGGACAGTGATTGGACAGAAACATCACCAGCAGTGGCCGACCGAGATCAAGATCATCAGAAGTGACGGTATGGCCGTCGAGGGACGGTAGGGTAAATGGCGGCGCCGACGTGCCCAGCGGAACCATGAACGAGTTTACTGCCATGGTCGCCAGTCTCTCACCGCTGCTCAAAGCGAGGGAGCGGGAGCCCAAATCTACGAGCGTCGCCGCCCCGTCGAACAGTTCACCAC
>JALZCO010000080.1 GCA_030863015.1 Actinomycetota bacterium | reverse complement strand
GGCTACCCCTGATCCGTCACTGAGTCGATCCGTCACGACAGCGTGCTCGGTCATACGCTCAGGCGGCCAAACCGTCGACCGCCGCCTTGAGTTCGGCCTTCTGCTCCTCATTGAGTTGCACGAACTGCGCGGCCTTGGCGATCTGGTCGATCTGGCCGGCGTAGAACGTCACAAACTCCGCCACCTCGGGCCGGTTGAAGGACTCGTTGTTCACGTAGATGAACAACGGGCGGGCAAGCGGGACGTAGGTGCCGTTCTGCACGGTCTCCGCACTCGGTGCCACGCAACCCTGGCCGCCGTTGACCTGAACGGCTTTGAGCTTGTCCTGGTTCTCCTCAAAATAGGTGTAGCCGAAGTAGGCGGTCGCACCGGGAGCGCCTTGCACGCCCTGCACCAGCACATTGTCGTCCTCAGAGGCCGAGTAGTCGGTGCGCGAGGCGCCCTCCTCACCATTGATCGCGTCCGTGAAGTAGTCGAACGTGCCGGAGTCGGTGCCCGGTCCGAACAGCGCCAGTGGGACGTCGGGGAACGATGGGTCGACCTGGTTCCAGTTGGTGACCTGCCTCTCAGCGTCCGGGCCCCACATCGTCCTGAGCTGCTCCACGGTGAGGCAATTCGCCCAGCCGTTGGCCGGGTTCACCGTGACCGTCAATGCGTCATTGGCAACGACCAGCTCGGTGAACTCGATACCGGCCGACTGGCAACGTGCCCTCTCCTCGTCCGCGATCGCCCGCGAGGCGTTGGAGATGTCGGTGTTGCCGCTGCAGAACTGCTCGAACCCACCACCGGTGCCAGAGGTCGCCACCGTGACGTTGACGTCCGAGTTCTCGGAGCGGAACAGTTCGGCTGCGGCGCTGGTCAGCGGCGCTACCGTTGACGAGCCGTCAGCCCGGACCTGACCCGACGCCTGGCCGCCGTCGCCAGTAGTGCTGGGTCCGGTCTGTTGACCGCCGCAGGCCGTCATCAGCAGGGCGCTCGTCAGGGTGACGCTCATCACCGCGAGGCGGGCGCCACGCCGCAAGGTCTTCACAAAGTCCTCCGTATGACGGTCTCAGACCGACTCGGCTATGCGGCTCGGATCGGCCGCTGCCAGGACCTTAAGTAAGCCTGGTAGACAATTTGCCTCGATAGGGTGAACGCAAAATGAACTAATCACGGTTGGTAACCATTAGTGATCATTACTGCCCGAAGTAGCAACCATTGGGCAAACTGTGCACTGAGAATTGCTCTACGTCGCGGATGCCGCGATCGGTCTCCTCAGGCGATGCGTTGCACGGCCGAAGCCAACCACTGCGAGAGCACCGGACTGGACGCTTCGCGCACGGACTCCAGCGCAGTGAGGGTGGGGTGGCCCGCCGCGAGCAGGGCGCTGTCGGTACCGGGCGCAGGCTGGGTATCGATCTCGACGTCGGCGAGGCGTAGCCGCCCCTCCTCGAGGCGGTCGACTCTGGTCTGCACGGTGCCGAACTCCGCGAGTGTGGCTTGGCGCAATGCGCGCAGCGCCTCCACGGGCCGATCGGGGACGTTGAGGGTGAGCACGGTGCCAGCCGGGGCATCGATCAGCAACTCCAGAACGTCCGGCAGCAGAGATCCCGCCGTGTCCCAGTGCGGCGCTCCGGCCGGACGCAGGCCGACGTCGAGAGACACGGCCAACCCGAGCAGTCCGTTCACTCCGGCGGTCAACGCCGCCCCTATCGTGCCGGAGTGCAGGATCGCACGCCCGACGTTCGCGCCGTGATTAATCCCGGACAGAACCAGGTCCGGTACCGGATCCAACCAGCCGCGAACAGCCGCGAGCACGATGTATCCGGGTTGTGCGTCGACCGCATACGCCTCGACGCCGGGCAGATTGGCCAACTCTCGTCGCTCAACCATGGTCTGGCCCTCTTTTACGGCCGCGATGATGCCCGCACTGGCCCCGCTGGATTGCCGCATAGGTGCGGCCACCACGACGTCGAGACCAGCTCGGATCGCTGCGGCCGCCAGCGCGGCCAGTCCTGGAGAGTCGATGCCGTCATCGTTGACAACCACGGCCTTGCATGGGCTTGCCACCAATCGGTTCCCTCCTCACTAGGGGTCCCAGCGGCGTAGTCCTACTCGTTTCGCCAGGGTTGCGACGGCCGCGCTGCCGCCAGTACCGAGGCCGCGACGGACCACGTTAAGCGCACCACACGCTGCACCGACGCGCAGCGCAGTCAGCATCGATCCGCCACGGGCCAGGGACGCCGCGAAGCCTCCTGTCATCGAGTCACCGGCACCGTGCGGATCGACCGGCTCCAGCGGCGGTACCCGCACCTCGAAGACCTCGTCATTGACGAGCGCCAGCGCCGGTTGCCCCGAGCGCGACACGACCACCGCACCGGCGCCGTCTTCGCGTAGCCGGTACATCGCGTCCACCAGCTCCGTTGGCTGCTCGCTGCTGACCCAGCCGTCATGCAGCAGTTCCTGACTTACCTTGATCAGAAAGCGACCACCGGCCAGGGTCGCCTTCAGTTGCGGTCCGGACAGGTCACCGATGACCTGGCATCCGTTCGCCGAGAGATCGGTGTCAACCGCCGGTATACCGATGCCGGCACGATCCGATCGTCGTGCGCGCCCGACAGCAACGTGATGGAGGGTATCCAGGGCCCTGCTCAAGGTGCGCTCGTACAGCCCATCCAGCTCGGACGATCCAACGCACCGCCGGGAGCCTCGACGACAGACTGCCCTTGCCCGTCTCGCCGGTCGTGGACGTAACCGCCGTTGCGGGCACCGACCAACTCGGCATCGACCTCCATCCCCTCGACGGCAATCAAGTGCCGGAGCACCTCACCGGTCTCGCCTCCCAAGGCTGCACAGAGCACGACCGGCACCCCTAGGCTGCAGATCATCCGTGCTTGCCAGACCCCTGCCCACCGGCATGCACATGAATGTCGGGCTCTCCACCGCGGTCCTCAATAGTCACGGTGACCAGCGGGGACGGTGCGAACACCGTGATCCTCCCCGACCTGTCCGGCATGTCACTGCCCCGCACTTCGAGTCACGGCGCAGGCAACGACATCGGCAAGGCTCCCGCCGCGCCGACGAACCTCGCGCTGCAGCGTCGCACCGTTACCCCGCCCGAACACGGCGCCGGTGAGATCCTGGACAACGTCATACTCGCCGTAATCTTGCAGTGCGGGTGTGACGTGCTCGAGCAGTGCCCGAACCACCCGCTGCGCCGGTGCCGGCCGGCCCGCTGGATCGAGGAGATTGCCGTCGAGGCCTGATCGGGCCGCCCGCCACCCCGCCAGGCGCAGCAACTCCACCCGTAGCGGAGTCGGCGACTGGCCGTCTTTCCATGCCCGGGCCGCGGTCTCTACCAGCGCCCTGGTCAAGCCGGCCAGCAGGAC
>JALZCO010000058.1 GCA_030863015.1 Actinomycetota bacterium | reverse complement strand
GCCAGATCGACCCCCGCCCGTTACTGGATGAGACGGCCGCGGCCTGGCGACGCTGGAGCGCCCGGATTAGCTATGAGGGCCCGCAGGCGGATCTGGTGCGGCGCTCCGCGCTGACCCTTAAGTTGCTCGACCACTTCGAGAACGGGGCCATCGTCGCGGCCCCCACCTCGTCACTGCCCGAGGCCCTCGGTGGTGTCCGCAACTGGGACTACCGCTACACCTGGATCCGCGACGCGGCGTTTTCGGTGTTCGCGCTGCGCCGGATCGGGCTGACCACCGAGGCCGACAGCTTCCTGGGCTGGGTACTCGACGCGGTCGAGGGCAGCAAGCCGCGGGTACTTTACGACCTAGACGGCCGGCAACCGCCGCCTGAGCAGGTGGACCACGAACTCGAAGGCTACCGCCGCTCAGCACCGGTCCGCTGGGGCAACGGCGCAGCCGAGCAGGTCCAGCACGACATGTACGGCGAGATCCTGGACTGCGCATTCCAATGGGCCGCCCGCGGCGGGCCTGTCGATGAGGCGCTGTGGGGCCATCTGGTCGAGCTGACCGAGACGGCCGCGGCGGTATGGACCACTCCCGACCAGGGCATCTGGGAGGTGCGCTGCCCCGGCCGGCTCTTCACCTACTCCGTCGCGATGTGCCAGGTCGCACTCGACCGGGCCGCGCGGCTGGCCAGCCGCCTGCACCTACCCGGTGAGCCGGCCCGATGGGCCGCCACGGCCAAGGAAGTGACCGAGCGTATCTTGCGCGAGGCATGGGACGACAAGCGGCAGAGCCTCACCGAGCAGCTCGGTGCCGGTGGTGGGTTGGACGCCAGCCTGCTCGCCCTGCCGCTGCGCCGCGTCCTACCGGCTGACCACCCTCGCATGGTGGCAACCACCCGCGCGGTGACCAACGGGCTGGGCGCCGGGGACGGGTTGTTGTTCCGGTATCTGCCCGATGAATCACCCGACGGGTTGGCAGGGCATGAGGGCGCCTTCGTGCTGTGCAGCTTCTGGCTGGTCGATAACCTGCTCGGCCAGGGCCGCGTGGAGGAGGCCAGCCAGCTATACGAAAGCCTGTGCCATCGCGCCAGCCCGCTGGGGCTGCTACCCGAGCAGATCGATCCCACCGACGGGTCCTTCCTGGGTAACTTCCCCCAGGCGTTCAGCCACATCGGCGTCATCTCCAGCGGCGTGGCGTTGACCCGAGCGCTGCAGGGCGGCCGACCCGAGCTGTCCACCAGTGCCTGGTTTCGCTAACCGGCCGCAGCCTCTACTTTGCCGAAACCAGGAAAGCAAACCAGCGCTCCTTGACCGCACGCACGCCTTGTTGGCTCACATGCTACCCACAACCATGGTTGACAAGTGCCTTGCCGACGCCTACGGGCCGTAGACCCGCGGCGGCGCCCTGACAGAGCACGCGAGGGAGGCAGCCGATGACGAAGAGTCGCCTGCTGCTGGCCGCGTTGGCGGTGCTCGGCCTCGTTTGGCTCATGGCGCCGCCGACTGGTACCGCGCAGCCCGGCTCGGAGACTCCCACGGTCCTGACCGCCCGGGTGGACGGGCCGATCACCCCGGTTGTTGCCGACTACCTGACCGACGCAGTGCAGGCAGCCGAACGTGGTGGACACCAGGCCTTCCTCGTGGAGCTGGACACCCCAGGTGGCCTGGACACCTCCATGCGCGAGATCATCCAGTCGTTCCTCGGTGCCAACGTTCCCGTGGTTGTGTACGTCACCCCGGCCGGCGCGCGCGCCGCCTCCGCCGGGGCGCTGATCACCTTCTCGGCTCATGTGGCCGCGATGACCCCGGGCACCACCCTCGGCGCGGCCACCCCGGTCGACCTGCAAGGCGGGGAGATCACCGACAAGATCCTCAACGACGCCGCGGCGTTTGCCGAGTCGATCGCCGCGCAACGCAACCGCAACACCGGCTTTGCGGTCGACACTGTGCGCCAGGGCCGGGCCGTGCCGGCGGCGGAGGCCCACGAGATCGGGGCGATCGATCTCCTCGCCGGTGACCGGACGGCGTTGCTGGCCGCGCTCGACGGCCGCGACGTGCAGCTGAACCCCTCTACCACGGTGACGCTGCGGACCGTGGGCGCGACGGTGGTGGAACATGACCTTGGCTGGACCCGCCAGTTGCTGGGTGTGCTGTCCGATCCCAACCTGGCTTTCCTGTTCCTGTCGCTGGGCACGTTGGCGCTGCTCTACGAGCTGGCCAGTCCCGGCATGGGATTCGGGGGCATCACCGGTGCCATCCTGCTCATCTTCGGGTTCTTCGCGCTGTCTGTACTGCCGGTCAACGCGGCAGGCTTGGCGCTGCTGGCCCTGGCTGCCGCACTGTTCGCCGCGGAACTGTTCGCCCCCGGCATCGGGGTCGCCGCCGCCGGCGGCACCGTCGCCCTGCTGCTTTCCGGGCTGTTTCTGTTCCAGGGGCCGGTCGGGGTGAGCCCGGCGGTGCTGTGGCCGACTGCGGCGCTGGTCGGAGGCGGGTCGCTGCTCGCCGGCCACCTCGCCCGGCGCGCACACCGTGCCCGCCCTACCACCGGCGCCGAAGCGCTCATCGGACACCAGACGGTGGTGAGCAGCACCAGTGGCAAGACCACCGGCCGGGTGCGCTTGGAGGGCGCCTGGTGGGCGACTCGCACCCGGGGCGAGCCGTTGCACGAGGGCCAACAGGTGCGAGTCGTCGCCCTTGAGGATCTGACCGTCATCGTCGAACCCATCCGCGCCAAGGAGTGATCGCCATGAATGACACCACCATCGCCGTAGGCGTCGCCATCGTCGTGCTGCTGCTGCTGTTCGTCGCGTCGGTGCGCATCGTGCCCGAGTACGAGCGCGGAGTGATCTTCCGGCTCGGCCGCGTCATCGACGCCAAGGGGCCCGGGCTGTTTTTCATCATTCCCATCGTCGACCGCATGGTGCGGGTGTCGCTGCGCACCATCACCATGGACGTCCCCTCCCAAGACGTCATCACCCGAGACAACGTCAGCGTCCGGGTCAACGCGGTGACCTACTTCAACGTGGTTGACCCGGTGCGGTCCGTGGTGGCCATCGAAA
>JALZCO010000033.1 GCA_030863015.1 Actinomycetota bacterium | reverse complement strand
GATTCGCACTCACGAGGCTCGCGGAGCGAGCCATGACGGTGACCGTGAACGACCAGCGCTGGGAAGTGCCCGACGGTGCCACGCTGGCCGATGTGCTCGGGCGGCTCGGCGTGCCCTCGGCCGGTGTCGCGGTGGCCCTGGATGGCACCGTGGTGCCGCGACCGTCCTGGCCCGGCACGTCGCTGCACTCCGACGCCCGGATCGACGTATTCACCGCAGTGCAAGGAGGTTGACGCCGATGGCAGACGATCCGCTGGTCATTGCTGGACGGCAATTCGGCTCGCGGCTGATCCTGGGAACCGGAGGCGCGAGCAACCTCGCCATCTTGGAACAGGCGCTGCTCGCCGCTCAGACCGAACTCACCACGGTTGCGATCCGCCGGATGGACACCGGCGCGCGCACCGGCGTGCTCGATCTACTGGTGCGCCACGGCATCGAGCCGTTGCCCAACACCGCAGGCTGCCGCAGCGCTGCCGAGGCGGTGCTCACTGCCCAGTTGGGCGCCGAGGCGCTGCAGACGTCCTGGGTCAAGCTCGAGGTCATCGCCGACGACCGCACCCTGTTGCCCGATCCGATCGAGCTGCTCGACGCCGCCGAGCAGCTCGTCGACGACGGTTTCACGGTGCTGCCCTACACCAACGACGACCCGGTGCTCGCTCGCAAGCTGGCGGATGCCGGATGCGCGGTGGTGATGCCGCTGGGCTCGCCGATCGGCACCGGGCTGGGTATCCGCAACCCGCACAACATCGAGATGATCGTGGCGCAGGCCCAGGTGCCGGTCGTCCTCGATGCCGGGATCGGCACCGCCTCAGAAGCTGCCCAGGCGATGGAGCTGGGCTGCGATGCAGTGCTGCTGGCCACTGCCGTGACCAGGGCCGACGATCCAGCGCGGATGGCCGAAGCAATGCGGCTGGCGGTGCAGGCCGGCCGGCACGCCCGGCTGGCCGGCCGGATCCCGCAGCGGTTCTGGGCCCAAGCCTCCAGCCCCAACCGCGACCCCTAACCCCGGCGTGTCCCGCTCGCCTGCCCGGTGTGGCGAACCGGTGGGCCCGGGCCGAGGGATCCTCAGCGCCCTCGGCCGGTCTTTTCTTGCAACTGCTCGATCAGCTCGGACGCTTGAGCCTTGGTCAGATCTGCCGGAACGTCCTCACCGGCCTCCCGGCCGAGCGTCTCGAGGTAGCTGCGCTGCGGGCCGGTTATCGGCTCGTCGCCCGTGGTCCAGTTTTCGGGGCTCTTCTCGGGGGAGCCCATCGATGCGTCAGCCATGCTCGCGCCATACCCCGTGGGCCGCTGCCGAAACCAGGCTCAGCCCGTGTTGCGCATCCCGGCAGCGATCCCGTTGACGGTTCGTAGCAAAGCACGACGCAGATCGGGGTCGGGTTCATCCATCTCGCGATGGCGGGCCAGCAGCGAGATCTGAAGGTGGTGCAGCGGCTCGAGGTATACGGCCCGCACCCGAAGGGTGTGTCGCAGCAGGCGGTGCCGGGCCAACAGGGTTGAGCCGCCGGTGAGCCGTAGCACTTCACGCCTGGTCAGCTCGTACTCACCGACGATGGTGTCGAACAACGGCTGCAGGCTGGGCTCGACGAGAACTGAGACGTAGGACTCCGCGATCCGCAGGTCGGTCTTGGCCAGCGTCATCTCGACGTTTCCGAGCAGATTGGTGAAAAACGCCCAGTCCCGCATCTCCTCCAGCACCGGACCGAGCCCGGCGTTCCGGGCGGCCCGCAGGCCGCTGCCCAGGCCGTACCAGCCAGGCACGACCATCCGGGTCTGAGTCCACCCGAACACCCAAGGGATGGCGCGCAGCCCTTCCAACGTGGTCTTGCCACTGCCCGGTCGCCGCACCGGTCGGGACCCGACATTGAGCCAACCCAGCTCGTCGACCGGGGTGGCGGCGGAGAAGAACTCGCTGAGTCCGGGAAGGCCGACGAAGTCACGATAGGCCGCACAGGCGGCCCCGCTCACCACGTCCATCGCCTCGTCCCAACAGGCCAGCACCTCCGGGGGCACCCGCGACGTTTGGTGCAGCAGGGTGGCCTCCAGCACCGCAGCCAGCAGGATCTCGAGGTGGTCGTGCGCCAGCGCGCTCAGCGAGTACCTGTCGGAGATGACCTCACCCTGTTCAGTCACCTTCAGCGTGCCGTCGACGGTGCCGTACGGGGAGGCGGCCACCGCCTCCCCAGCTGGTCCACCACCCCGACCGACCGAACCGCCGCGGCCGTGGAACAGCCGCAGCCGGACCCCGTGCGCGGCGGCGGTGTCGCGTAGCTGGCGCTGCGCCTTGTGGATGTCCCAGTGCGACGTGGTGATCCCGACATCCTTGTTGGAGTCGGAGTACCCGAGCATCACCTCCTGCAGGTCTCCCCGCGCTCGGACCAGCTGCCGGTAGGAGCGATCCCGCAGCATCGCCTCGAGCAGCGCACCGGCGCAACGCAGCTCGGTGGCCGTCTCGAACAGCGGCACGACACCTATCGTGCATTTGCAACCACCAGCCAGGCCCGCGGATTTTGTCTCGGATGGTGCCAGTGCCACGAGACCGGCTTCCCGGGCCAGCACCGCGGCGGCCAGCACGTCATCGACACCCTTGGTCATCGACACGATGTATGTGTTGGCAGCCGGCTCACCGAAGGTCTGCTGCGCAGACCGGATCGCGTCAAAGACGGCAAGCACGTCCGCGGCTGCTGGTGGCAGCTCAGCGGAGCGCGCGGTCAACGGCCGCCGTCCAGCCAGCTCGCGGGACAGCAACGCGGTCCGCGCCTCGCGATCGAGCTCGGCGTAGGGCGTTGGGAGCTCACCGAGCGGATCGTAAAGCGCCGCGAGGGCGGCGTGATGCTTGTCGGCGTGCTCGCGCACGTCAAGGGCCGCCAGGTGCAGGCCTAACGCTTGGGCGCTGCGTAGCGTCCTGGCCAGGGTGCCCTCGGCGATGCGTTCGCCAAGATGGTCGCGCAGCGACGTGTCCATCACCTCCAGGTCGGCGAGGTAGGCCTGCGCTCCCAGGTAATCCCGCCCCTCCTGGTGGCTCAGGCCGTCCCGGATCCGCTGCTGGGTCCGGGTCAGGCGAGCGCGGATGAAGGAACACTTCAGCCGGTAGGGCTCGTCGGCATTGAGCCGGAGGTAGCGGTCATAGACCTCGGGCATCACCCGCCGGTCATGGGCGAGGCTGCACCGCAGTGCCTCCGAGACGCCGACCACGCGGGTGGACACGCTCAGCTCCTGAACGAGCTGAGCGACCAGCGTCAGGTGAATGTGCAGCGCCCGATCGGCGTAAAGCCGCAAGGCGTCCAGGGTGACCTGCGGCGAGACGTTGGGGTTGCCGTCGCGGTCACCGCCGACCCAGCAACCCAGCACCAGTGGCCGCGACCCTGCAGGCAGGGTGAACTTGACTCGGGCGAGCTCGTCCTGGAGGTCCTCCAGCAAGTCCGGCACCGCATGGGTACCGAGCTGCTCGAGGTAGTAGGCGACCGCGCGGGCCTCATCCAGCACCGTCTGTTTGCCAGGTCGGATCTCGTCTGTCTGCCACAGCAGGTCGACCAGCCGCGCGAGCCGCCGTTGCGACTGTTTCTTGGGCAGGTTCTGATCGAGGACGTCGGCCACCCGGCGCAGGATGCCCTGCACCGACGTCCGGGACACCTCGGTCGGGTGAGCGGTGAACACCGGCCGCAGCTCCATCCGCGCCAGTACCGCCTCCACCTCAGCGCGGTCGACGCCCCGGGCCAGCCGGTTCATGACCGCGCGCAGTGGTCCGTGCCGCCAGCCGACCTGGGCGCGCTGCTCCCGCGAGCGGTGTAGCTGCTCTGCCACGTTGGCGAGCTGGAAGTAGATCGAAAATGCCCGGGCGAGTTGGACGGCCGTACCAATATCCAGCGTGGACAGCAGCGACCTGATCTCCGCGCTGCCCTCAGCCAGAGCTACCCGGGCCAGCCTTCGTACCTCTTCTACCAGCTTGAGCAGTTCCTCGCCGCCCTGCCGGACCAAGGTCTCACCGAGCAGGGTCGACAGCAGGCGGATGTCGGCTCGCAGCGCGAGGTGCTGCGACTCAGAACTGACACCGGCGTGGGCGGCCACCGAGTCCAGGCGCTTGCCCTGTTCGGCGCTCGACGCCTGTCGGGCTGTCGACGTCATCGGCTTCCCTCATCCAACGGGATCAGGCGAGGTTGGAGTGGCGTGGCCGAAAGGCCACAAACTCAGTCCACCGGCATCTTGGTCATATCCGCAGCCGGCGCATTCATGCGATTGATAGTCACACGCCGGGTCGACAAACCCCAAGCGTCACTCTGCAGGCGTTTCCCAGTGGTAACAGCGTGGTAATGCCCGCGTCTGCAGGTGCTGCTTCAGCGCAGCGCGGTCGGATCTGATCGCCGCTTGAAGTAGCCGTAGGCGGCGGTGGCTACGAAGAGAACGGCGCCGACAACGGTCAGCCAAAACAGACCTTTGATGACAGCGCCGAGGATCGCCACGACCAGCCAGACGATGAGGAGAATTCCGATGATCTTCAGCATGTTCTCATTGTCCCATTCATCCCGGGTTGCGGTGGCGGGTTAGGGGGTCAGCCGCGGGGACGCTCGAAGGTGACGAGCACGCCGTCGACACCACCAGGTCCGATGCGTCCCTTCACCTCGACTGCGGTGATGGCTTTGAGTTGCCATCCCTTGCCCGCGTGCTCGTTGAGGATCTTCTCGAGCTTGTCACCGGACATCTTGCCGCCGAGCAAGCCCTCGCGAAGCTCGATCACCTTGTACTCGTAACCAGTCACCATGCCACCCTCCCTGATCCCGATGCCGCGAGTCCCCTCCCAGTGTGTCCGGTTTGCCCGCCCCGTGTGTCGCGTCACCGTGTTCGGTGTGTCACGCCGTGGTGCGCGGTATGCCGGCTGCCGATAGATCAGGACCGCGCCCGCAACTCAGCGATCTCTGCGCGTAGCGCGCGTACCTCGCTGAGGATGGCTGCGGCGGCGATGGCGTCGGACCGCTGGTGCTCGGCGACGTCGGCCTTGACCTCGGTGGCGACCTGCTCCTCCATCGCGCGGACCACCACGGCGATGAACAGGTTCAGTACGGCGAACGTGGACACCAGCAGGTACACGATGAAGAAGATCCAAGCCAGCGGTTGGACCGCCATCACCTCGCGTGCCACGTTCGCCCAGTCATCGGTGGTCATCACCTGGAACAGGGTGAACAGCGAGCTGCCGAGATCGCCGAAGCGGTCCGGCACGCCGTCACCGAACAGCTGGGTAGCCATCACCGCGGCGACGTAGATCAGCAGTCCGAGCAGCGCCGCGATGGACGCCATCCCCGGCACCGCGGTGAGCAGCGCCGCGACCACGCCCCGCATACTCGGCACCAGCGCGACCAGCCGCAGCACCCGCAGGATCCGCAGCGCTCGCAGGACCGAGAACGCCCCCGACGCTGGAATCAGCGCGATGGTGACGATGATGAAGTCGAAGACGCTCCAGGGGTCACGGAAAAACCGCCACCCGTGGGCGGTAAGTCGTAACGCCAGCTCCACCACGAAGATCACCAGTGCGATGCGGTCCACCGCATGGAGCAGCCAGCCGTACTCGGCGACCATCCGCTCGGACGTCTCCAATCCCAGCGTCACCGCGTTGAGCACGATCACCGCGATGATGAACCGCTGGAAGCGGTCGCTGTCGACGAGCCGGCGCAGACTTTCCCGCCAGGTCATCGCCCCTCCGCGCTCGTGCTCGGATGCTGCGGGCCCGATCCTATGGGTGACACTCGGTGACACCTGCGTCGATGCGCACGGTGCGGCCGGTGCTCCTGCACGAAACCCTGGCAAGATCCGCCTGTGCTGCTGCGTCGAGAACGTCATGGGGACCAGTCGGCCGTGCGGGCGGTGCACAATGCCGCGTTCGGTGGTGGTGCCGACGCGGCCGAGGCTCAGCTGGTGCATGATCTGCGGGCCGACGGGGACGTCATCGCGGCGCTGTCGATCGTCGCTGTCCTGGACGGCGACGTCGTCGGGCATGTCGTCTGTAGTCGCGCGAGCATCGCTGATCGGCCCTCGATCGGGCTTGGCCCCCTCAGTGTGATCCCGGCCTACCAGCGGCGCGGTGTCGGTCAGGCGTTGATGCACGCGGTGTTGGCTGCGGCCGACGCCTTGGACGCGCCGGCGGTGGCCTTGGTCGGTGATCCCGGTTATTACAGCCGATTCGGGTTCGTGGCGGGAGCAACGCTGGGGGTGCTCCCGCCTGTCCCGGAGTGGGCCGGACATTTCCAGGTGCGTCCGCTGACTGCCTGGGACGGTTCTCGGCGCGGGGTTTTCCGCTACGCCCCCGCGTTCGAGCGCTTGGTGTGATTGCCGCGCGCGCTGTGGCGCAACGCGGTTGCGACGGCGAGCGTGGGCGAGCAGCCCGCTGCCGCCATCGGCGAGGAATGCGACGCGCGTATTCGTGAGATCGATGAGCAGCCCGCCGAGGACGTAGACTAGGCTGGCCGCGACCCCGATCGCGCCGTAAAGGCTGCCGAAGACACGGCCGAGCAGGTCGTGGGGCACGCCGCGCTGCAGCATGGTGTTCACGGTGACGTCCATGGCGGCGATGCCCAGCCACGGATGGCCTGCACGACAAAGGCGGTGGCGACGGCCCACGCCAGCCCGGTCAGGAAGTTCCCGCGCTGCTGATCGCGCAGCCGGTCAGCAGCAGCGTCCCCGTCGCGACCCGGCGGTGCGGCCGGGTGAGCAGTGCGTATCCGATGAACAGCCCAACGCCGACCGCGGCCAGCAGCAGCCCGACTGCGGCACGTTGTGCGGACGGCAGGAACGTAAGCAGTACCGCCGAGGCGACAAAGGGGGCGGCCTCGAGGAGCAGAACGCCACGCGTGTCCAGGACGGGCACCAACACCGCGGCGAGCAGCGGGCCAAGTGCTTCGCCCGTTGGTGCCGATCCCCATCGCGGCGTTGGCGCCCTTCAGGTGCCGATCCGCCACCAGGCCGGGAACCGCTGCGCGTGACACCGGCTGGAAGATCTGCCCAGCGATCGCGCGCAGTGCCACCACAGCGAGCAGGACCGGCAAGGAGGGCAACCACAGCGCGATCACGGCCATCAGACCCGCTTGGGCGAGTTCGCAGCTGACCATGACGCGTTTGAGGTCGAAGCGGTCGCTGATCGTGCCGGCCAGTGGACCGTGCAGCGCAGGGGCGACATCACCGACCAGGAGCAGGATCGCCACCGCGAGCGCTTGGCCCGTCGTCTCGGCGACGTAGAGCTGAGCGCCACCAGGCTCAGTGCGTCCCCAGGAACGACACGGTGCGCGCGGTCCACAGCAGCTGAAACGGCCGGTTCGTCCGCAGCAGGTGCAGCGAGCCCACCCTGCTGGTCGCCTCATCAGCCGGCACGATCGCCGATTCTGACGCCGATCATCGGCGTAGGCAGCTGAACACCTTAGGCAAGCGCTATCTCGCGTCTCTACGATGTCGGTATGTGCCGCAACATCCGCCCGCTGCACAACTTCGATCCACCTGCGACACCGGACGAGGTGCACAGCGCGGCACTCCAGTACGTCCGGAAAATCAGCGGGTGCACGAAACCGTCACAGGTCAACGCGGCGGCGTTCGAGCGGGCGGTCGATGCGGTCACCGACATCTCGATGCGGCTGCTCAACGAGCTGGTGACATCTGCGCCGCCGAAGGATCGAGAGGTTGAAGCTGCCAAGGCCCGCGAGCGCGCCGCTGCCCGTTTCACGTAACGACGTCCGTCGCTTGGGCAGAGGCTTGGCCGGGATCGCTGAACACTGTAGGCACAAGTTTGCTGGCAGCGCTGAAATACCATGTTGATCTGGGTCGTGGCGACCCAGATCAACTGCGGGCTGCCGGGCGCAGCTGCCTTCGATCCTCTTGGCGCACAAAGCCCCACGCGAGCAGCTGGCGACCCAATTGATTGATGTT
>JALZCO010000021.1 GCA_030863015.1 Actinomycetota bacterium | reverse complement strand
GGTCTTCGAGTTGCCGAACGTTGCAATCCATACGCACGTGTTGCCGAACGGGAAGGTCTTGTTCTGGGGACGGCGGGACCAACCTACCGGCTTGATGCATGAGCATGAGTGCACGCCATACATCTGGGACCCCCGAACCGGGGAACTCGTCCCGACGCCCCAGCCCAAACGTGCAGACGGAACGAAGGTCAACTTGTTCTGCTCAGGGCATGCCTTTCTACCCGATGGTCGGCTGCTGGTCGTGGGTGGGCACGTCACCGACGGCGACGGGCTCAACCAGGCGTGCATCTACTACTACCGCACCAACACCTGGACAGCCCTGCCCGTGATGAACGAGCGCCGATGGTACCCGACCGTCACAGCGCTCTCGGACGGGACCGTGCTGGTGTCGTCGGGCAGCTACAAAGACAACGGTAGGGTCGTCATCAATGATGTCCCACAAATCTGGGATGGGCATCAGTGGACGCCGGGCGTCGGCTTCACCGACCTTCCGCTGTATCCCTGTCTGCACGTCGCTCCTAACGGGCAGATATTCGCATCCGGATCGAATGCCAAAACGTACATCCACAACACCGATGGCCAGGGTGCCTGGACCACGCTGCCCCGGTCGCGGGGAGTACCACACAACGGGGGGCACTACGGTCCTTCAGTAATGTACGACGCCGGGAAGGTGATCCACCTCGGCGGCAGCAACGACGGGACCACCGATGTCCCTACCGCCGCGGCGGAGATCATCGATCTCTGCACTAATCCTCCGGCGTGGCGAGAGACCACTAATATGCACTTCCCGCGCTGCCAGCATAACACAACGATTCTCGCGGACGGGAGTGTCCTCGTGACAGGAGGGACTAGAGGTCCTGGCTTCAACGATCTATCGTCCGGAAAGCCTGTCCACGTCGCCGAATTGTGGAACCCAGTAACAGAAGAATGGAAAAATCTCGCTGCCGAAGACGTCGATCGCTGTTACCACGCGACAGCGGTGCTACTGCCGGACGCGACGGTGCTCAGCGCGGGCGGCGGCGAGTTCACCGTTGGCAGCGAGCCAAACAATCCTAGAGACAACCACCGTAACGCGCAGGTCTTTCATCCACCTTATCTGTTCCACGGTCCACGCCCGAGGATTTCCTCAGCCCCGGAGGAAATCTCTTATGGCGAGACCTTCTTGCTCAAGGTCTCGGGATCGGACGTCGGAAAGATCACCTGGATACGGCTCCCTTCGGTGACTCACGCCTCCGACCACAGCCAGCGCATCAGCGTTCTCAAGTTCCGCTGCAACGACGGCTGCTTGACCGTTACTGCGCCCGAAGGGCCGCAGACCTGCCCTCCGGGGCACTACATGCTCTTCGTCCTCAGCAGGGCTGGGGTCCCCTCCCTCGCGCGGATCATGCGGATCAGCCCGCTGAAAATGTAGCCGATGCACCGCGGGAGCTCGGGTGGGGAAGCGGGCTGAGCTGGAGGCCGGTACACACCGCCACCGCGTCACCTCCGATCCAACCGCTCCCAGAATCTTCGCTATGGCAGATCCCGAACGGACATGTTTCCGCCGGCCGCCACGGGGTTCGAGGCGCAGCGGTTGGAGAACCTGGCTGGTGCTTCCAGGACTCGATGCTACTGGCGCTTCCTCACCCAGCTGCGGGGCGATCGCGCTCTTAATCGGGGTCGGCATTGGTCCACCATGGGTTGATGGGCCAGTGGTGGCGGGACGGGGTTGTCTATCAAGTTTATCCGCGCTCGTTCGTCGACAGCGACGGCGATGGTGTGGGCGATCTGGTGGGGATCACTGCCCACCTGGACTACGTCGCGAAGTTGGGAGTCCAGGCGGTGTGGATCACACCGTTCCAACGTTCGCCGCAGGTTGACCACGGCTATGACGTCAGCGACTACCGTGACGTCGATCCCTTGTTCGGTGACTTGGCCGCATTCGACGAGATGCTGCGGGTTGCGCACGCGCATCGACTGCGTGTAATCATCGACCTGGTCCCGAACCACTGCTCGAGTTCTCACCCGCTGTTTCGGGCAGCGCTGGCGGCCGGTCCCGGCAGCCGGGAACGCGCGCGCTTTCACTTCGCGCCTGGCCGAGGGCCCGACGGCGCGGTGCCTCCGAACAACTGGATCAGCATGTTCGGCGGCCCGGCGTGGACGCGGATCAGCGAGCCGGACGGTTTACCGGGGCAGTGGTATCTGCACCTGTACGCCCCCGAGCAGCCGGATTGGAATTGGCGCGACCCACGCACGGCGACGTTTTTCGACGATGTGGTGCGTTTCTGGTTTGACCGGGGGGTGGATGGGTTGCGCATCGATGTGGCGCATGGCCTGTTCAAGGCCGAGGGACTGCCGGATTTTGAGGCGACTGCGACGGTACAGCCGATGCGGCTGCGGTCTAATCCGTTGGCGTGCGACCGTGAGGAGGTCCACGAGGTGTATCGCCGTTGGCGGGCGATGGCTGATGCCTACTCGCCGCCGCGGGCGTTAATCGGTGAGGTCAACCTCGTGCCCGCGCGGGTAGTGCGCTATACCCGGCCCGATGAGTTGCACCAGGCGTTCGCATTTGCGTTTCTGACCGCGCCGTGGGACGCGCGAGCCTGGCAGTCAATCATGAGAGAGCTGCTTGATTGCCGGATCCGTGGCGGGGCGCCGATCACGTGGGTGGTGGAAAACCACGATGTGGTCCGCGCGCCGACCCGCTACGGTGGCGGCGCTCGCGGCACCGCCCGAGCCCGCGCGGCCCTGCTCGCTGTGCTCGGACTGCCCGGGGCCGCTTACCTGTATCAGGGCCAAGAGCTCGGGCTACCCGAAGTCGACGTGCCACCGCAGGCCCGGCAGGACCCCGCGTGGTCGCGTTGTGGGGTGTCTCGCGACGGCTGCCGGGTTCCCCTGCCATGGCGACGCGACAGCAACGGCGCGCACGGCTTCTCGGCGGAACCAGCGAGATCGCCGTGGCTCCCAGTCCCGGCTGACTGGGGCAGGTACTCGGTCCAGGCGCAGCACGCAGACCCGGCTTCCACGCTGCATGTGTGCCGAGCCGCCCTGGCGCTGCGCCGCAGGCTACATGCCCAGGGCGTACTGTCCGCCGACGACGCCGTGGACGTCGACATCACCACCACCGAACGATTAGTAGTACGCAGAGGCGAAGCAATCACCCTTGTCCTGGCCATGGGAACCACACCAGTCCACCTACCGCCAGGCCAGCTCCTCATGGCCAGCAGTCCCGTCACCCGTGACGGACGACTACGCCCCGACACCACCGCATGGCTGCGCTGCTGAAGCCGCGTTTGCGCTACGTCATGTCCTCGAGCTGCTTGCCCTTCGTCTCTTGCACGAATCTCAATACGAAAAAGAATGAAAGCAACGCAAATGTCGTGTAAAGGCCGTACGCCAACCCGAGGCTGATGTCGGCCAAGGCTGGGAACGTCGTCGAAATCAGGAAGTTGCTGACCCACTGAGCGGCCGCGGCAAGCCCCAGGGCGGCCGCTCGGATCCGGTTGTTGAACATCTCGCCAAGCAGCACCCAGACCGTCGGACCCCACGAGATTCCGAAGAACACGACGAAAGCGTTAGCCGCGATAAGCGCGATCGTGCCAGCCGTGTCGCTGAGCGCCGGTTGACCATTGACGAGGGGCGCCGTGCCGAAGACGTAGGCGAGCATTCCAAGGCTGACGAACATGCCCGCCGAGCCGATCAGCAGCAGCCGGCGCCGGCCGAGCTTATCGATCACGGCGATCGCGGCCAATGTGACGACTATGTTGGTCACCGACGTCAACACTGTGATGATCAGTGAGTCGGCCTCCGTGAACCCGACCTGCTGCCACAGCGCCGACGAGTAGTAGAAGATCACGTTGATGCCGACGAACTGCTGGAAAACCGACAGCAGGATGCCCACCCAGACGATCGGTAGCAGGCCGAGGAACGGCCCGCGCAGGTCGCGGAAGCTGGATCGGGAGTCCTGGACGATGGTGCGACTGATCTCCCGAATCCGGTCGTCGACACCACTCTTGAGCACCAGGGACAGCACGGAGCGGGCCTCTTCGGCCCGACCACGGAACATCAGGTACCGCGGGGATTCGGGTATCTGCAGCGCAAGGATGCCGTACGCCAGCGCAGGAACAGCCAGCGTGAGGAACATCCACCGCCAGGCCGCTAGCCCGAGCCACAGATCATTGCTCGCGCCTCCCGCAGCGGTGGCCAGGAAGTAGTCCGACAGCAACGCCACGAAGATGCCGGAGACGATGGCCAGCTGCTGCAG
>JALZCO010000011.1 GCA_030863015.1 Actinomycetota bacterium | reverse complement strand
GACTGCCACAGCGCACAAGCCGCGCTTCATCGAGATCTCCGTTCAGTGATCAGTACACCAAGGACGATCCGGAACAGTGCAGTCCCAAGCGTGTTCTGGAGACAGACTGCAGTAAAAGAGCCCGAATTACTGCAATCTGTCTCCAAAACGCGAGATGCGCGTTGCCGTGGGGCTTCCCCAGCCACCGCCCCCGGGAGTCTCGATGCGGACCCGGTCGCCACGGTGCAGTTGCCAGGTGCCCTTGCTGGGCAACTCCACCTCGGTGCCGTCCGCGCGGCGCAGGAGGTTGCGCCCCACCGCCCCGGGGTGCCCGCCGCCGAGCCCCCACGGGGCATTTTGCCGACGTTCGGATTGCACGGTCAGCGTGCAGTCGGCCAGCGCCTCGATCTCGCGGATCAGGCCGTCGCCGCCGGGATGCGCGCCGCCGCCGCCGGAGGAGGTCCGCAACTCGTAGCGCCACACCCGCAACGGGTAGTCCAGCTCGACGGCCTCGGCGGGGGTGTTCTGGGTGTTGGTCATCCCGGTATGCACCCCGGACATCCCGGATCGCTGTGGGGTGCCGCCCTCACCGCCGCCCAGCGTCTCGTAGTAGCTGAACGCCTGATCACCACCGGCGCCGATGAGTAGGTTGTTCATCGTGCCCTGGCTAGCTGCCGGTACCCGCTCGGGAATCGCCTGGGCGAAGCAGCCGAGCAGGACGTCGACGATCCGTTGGCTGGTCTCGACGTTGCCGGCTGCGGTCGGCGCGGGGAACCGCGCATGCACCACGGAGCCTTCCGGTGCACGGACGTGCAGCGAACGATAGCAGCCGGCGTTAGGCGGCGCGTCCGGATCGGTCAGCATCCGGAACACGAACATCGCCGAGGAGAGAGTCACCGCGAACACCGCGTTGAGGTTCACCGGAATCTGCGGGTCGGTGCCGTCGAAGTCAACCGTCACTTCGTCGCCCGCTATGGTCACCGCGGCGCGGATGGTGACCCCGGTACCGATTTCCAGGACGTCGGCGTTGCGGTAGCACCCTTCCGGGATCTCGCGCACCGCCGCCCGGACCCGCCGGTCGGAGTAGTCGCAGACGGCCGTCATCGCCTCGCGCAGCCGCACCGGCCCCATCCGGCTGGCAAGCTCGCCCAGTCGCCGGGCCCCGACGTGGTTGGCCGCGAACTGCGCCCGCAGATCGCCCCGGCGCTCGAGCGGGGTCCGGGAATTCGCGGCGATCAGCCGCACCACATCGTCGCGCTCGCCACCGGTGTCGGCGATGAGGATGGGCGGGATCCGGATCCCCTCCATCGCGATCTCGGTCGCGCTCGCCGGCATCGACCCCGGTGCCGCTCCCCCGACGTCGGCGTGGTGTGCGCGGTTGGCCACATAACCGAGCACCCCGTCGCCATCCGACGAACCGACCGCGGCGACGATCGTGAGATCCGGCAGGTGCGTTCCGCCCAGGTACGGGTCGTTGACGCAGACCTGCTGACCGGACTGCAGCGCGCCATAAGTCTCGAGGACCGCGCGGACGCTGGCCGGCATCGCGCCCAAGTGCACCGGGATGTGCTCAGCTTGGGCAACCATCTCCCCGTCGGGGTCGAACACCGCCGCCGAGCAGTCCGCCCGTTCCTTGATGTTCGGGGAGTACGCCGCGCGCCGCAGTGCCACACCCATCTCCTCGGCGACCCCGGCGAGCGCATGCCGGAACACCTCCAGCTCGACCCCAGACAGCTCAGCCATGCAGGTGCACCACCAGATTGCCGGCGTCGTCTACCACGGCGACCTCGTCGCTAGCGAGCAAGGTGGTGGTATCCGACTGCTCGATCAATGCTGGCCCGCTGACCTCGTCCCCGGCGGCCAGCCCGGCTCGGGACACCACTCGTGCCGTGACGGTGTGGCCGGCGATGTCGATCTCACGAGACGATTCCGGAGCAGATTCTCCTTGATCCCAGCCACCGGGTGGCTGCGACAGGATCGGTTCGCCACGCGCGACCACCCGCAGCGTGACGATCCTGACGGGCTCGTCAGCGATGGCATACCCGTAGGCCTCCTGGTGCGCGGAGTGCAGTAGCTGCGCCAGATCAGCGCCGGGGTCGGCAGCGATGCGCAGCTCGTGGGACTGGCCGGCGTAGCGGGCATCGGCAACGCGGGACAGCGTGATCTCGCTTGCCACCCCTTGGCGCTCCAGCTCCTCGCGGGCTTGCGTCTCCAAGGCCTGCCAGGCATCGGTCAGGTCGTCCTCGGCGGACGCCATCACCGTGCGGGACGCTTCATAGCGGGCCGGCGCGAGCAGCAAACCCAGCGCACTGAGCACTCCCGGTGCCGGCGGCACCACCACGGCGCGGCAGCCCAGCTCGCGGGCCAGCGCGGTCGCGTGCAGCGGGCCGGCGCCCCCGTAGGCGACCAGCACCAGCCCGGCCGGGTCGACGCCGCGCTCGGTACTGACCTTGCGCAGGGCACGAGCCATCGTGGCCCGCACTACCGCCAGGATCCCGGAGGCGCCACCGGCCGCTTCCGGTAGCGCGCCGATAGCGTCTGCGGCAGCGTTGGTGTCCAGGCGTAGCCCCCCACCGAGTTCTCGGTCCGGGTCAAGGTGGCCCTGCGCGCAGTGCGCGTC
>JALZCO010000556.1 GCA_030863015.1 Actinomycetota bacterium | reverse complement strand
CGCGGCAGCCCCAGCGCCTCGTTCCACGCCGGCAGCTGGATGGCGCGGGCACGGGCACTGCGACCCATCGTCACCGCCAGCATCTCCAGCACAATGCGCTGCACGTTGTTCTCCGGCTGCAGCTCGGTCAGCCCCAGCGAGTTGACCTGCACGCCGTACCGGAACCGGCGCAGCTTGGGATCATTGACGCCGTAGCGGTCCCGGCAGGTCTCGTCCCACAACCGCCCGAAAGCGCGCAGCTTGCACATCTCCTCGACGAAGCGCACCCCGGCGTTGACGAAGAAGGACATCCGCCCGACGACCCTGGCGAAGTCCTGCGCGGCGACCTGCCCGCAGTCACGCACCGAGTCCAGGACGGCAATCGCCGTGCACATTGCGTAGGCAACCTCCTGCACCGGTGTCGCGCCCGCCTCCTGCAGGTGGTAGCTGCAGATGTTGATCGGGTTCCACCTCGGCATGTGGTTGACCGTGTGGACCACCATGTCAGTGATCAACCGCAGGCTCGGCCCGGGCGGGAAGACGTAGGTTCCGCGCGACAGGTATTCCTTGATGATGTCGTTCTGCGTGGTGCCCGACAGTTGCGACAGGTCCGCCCCATGCTCCTGGGCCACCGACGCGTAGAGCGCCAGTAGCCACATCGCGGTGGCGTTGATCGTCATCGAGGTGTTGGCCTGTGCCATCGGGATGCCGTCGAACAACGTGCGCATGTCGCCGATATGGCTGATCGGCACGCCGACCTTGCCGACTTCGCCACGGGCCAGCTCGTGGTCGGGGTCATAGCCGGTCTGGGTGGGCAGGTCGAAAGCCACCGAAAGTCCGGTCTGGCCCTTGGCCAGATTGCGGCGGTACAACACATTGGACTTCTGGGCCGACGAGTGCCCGGCGTATGTTCGCATCACCCACGGCCGGTCGCGCTCGCGATCGCTCGGAAAGGGCATCGGGGGCAACCTCCGCAGCTCTGCCTTCGTGAGCCTACTGGCCGGTAATGGATAGCGGGAAGGGGACCGTGGTGGAGAGCACGATGATGGACGTCCCGCTCACCGTGGGCATGATCATGCGCCATGGCACCACTGTGCACGGTGACAGCGAGGTCGTCACCTGGACCGGCGAGGGCGCACGCCGCGCCAGTTACGCCGAGGTGGGGCTGCGGGCAGCCCAGCTAGCCGGGGCATTGCGTGGCTTGGGCGTCACCGGCGACCAGCGGGTAGCCACCTTCCAGTGGAACAACCAGGAGCACCTCGAGGCCTACCTCGCCGTCCCGTCGATGGGCGCGGTGATCCACACCCTGAACCTGCGACTGGTTCCCGATCAGGTGGCCTGGATCGCCAACCACGCAGAGGACGACGTGGTGATCGTGGACGCTTCGCTGGTACCGCTGCTAGCTCGCGCCCTGCCGGAGATGAAAACGGTCCGACACGTCATCGTCGTCGGCGCCACCGATACCTCCGTGCTGGATCGCTGCGGCAAGGAGTTGCACTGCTACCACGAGCTGCTGTCCGCCCAGCCCGAGCAGTTCGACTGGCCATCCGACATCGACGAGCGCTCCGCGGCCGCAATGTGCTATACGAGCGGCACCACGGGTAATCCCAAGGGCGTGGCCTACAGCCATCGCTCGGCTTATCTACATTCGATGTGCGCGTGCGCCGGCGAGAGTGCCGGGCTGACTGGCTCGGACCGGATCCTGCCGGTGGTGCCGATGTTCCATGCCAACGCCTGGGGGCTGCCCTATGCAGCCCTGATGGCCGGTGCCAGCTTAATCATGCCTGACCGTTTTCTACAAGCTGAGCCTCTGGTCAGGTTGATCGAGGCGGAGCGGCCCACGATCACCGGTGCCGTGCCGACGATCTGGAGTGATGTGCTGCGTCACCTGCGCGAGCACGGCGGGGACATGTCCTCAATCCGCCAGGTGCTCTGCGGTGGCTCTGCCGTACCGCTGGCGCTGATGAAGGCGTTTTCCGAAGAACTCGGCATCGAGATCAAGCAGGCCTGGGGGATGACCGAGACCTCCCCCATCGCCTCAGTAGCCACCCCGCCGGTCGGCGCTCAAGGCGATGAGTTGTGGCGTTACCGGGCCAGCGCGGGACGGCTCGTCGCCGGTGTCGAGGGTCGCATCGTCGGTGACGGCGATGTACTGCTGCCCAACGACGGCAAGTCGGTTGGCGAGATCGAGGTCCGTGGGCCGTGGGTCACCTCGCGGTACTACAAGGCCGAATCTGGCGATATGGACTCCGCCAGGTTCCACGATGGCTGGTTGCGTACTGGTGACGTAGGCGCTCTCGACGAGCTGGGCTTCATCACCATCAGCGACCGCGCCAAGGATGTG
>JALZCO010000189.1 GCA_030863015.1 Actinomycetota bacterium | reverse complement strand
GTTTCTGGGCTCGGCGGCGGGGCTCTCGGCGTCGGTGATCACCAAGCTCACCCAGACCTGGCACGGCGAGCAGCGCGCCTCCGCCGCCCGGGACCTGTCGCAGGTGGACTACGTCTATGTGTGGGCGGACGGGATTCACGTCAACATCCGCCTCGAAGAGCACACGCTGTGCCTGCTGGTCATGATCGGGGTACGCGCCGACGGACGCAAGGAACTCGTCGCGCTCACCGACGGCTACCGCGAGTCGACCGAATCCTGGGCGGATCTGCTGCGCGATGCCGCCCGCCGCGGCATGTCAGCGCCGGTCCTCGCGATCGGCGACGGCGCGCTCGGGTTCTGGGGCGCGCTGCGTGAGGTGTTCCCCGCCACCCGCGAGCAGCGCTGCTGGTTTCACAGCGTGTCCAGAGGGCACGCGCGGTCCGACTGCTGGGAGGAGGTGATCCTGGTGGCGTGATCGCGTGTGTGCGCAAGCTTGCGTCCGCCAGCCGGTGAGAGTCCGGTCCGGGTAGTCGTCAGGGAGCCCGGTAGCAGGTTGGCGGCGTCGGGGGAAACGCCCGGCGTCGGAGCCCAACGTCGAAAGCCACAGGGTGGGAGCAACCGACCGGTCCGCAACATCGAAGTGAATCCTGCCGCCTCGTGATGGCACCCCCGTGAGGGGGACAAGCGGGAGCCGAGCCGGGTGTGTCACGGCGAAGGCCAGGGAAGGCGTGAAGACCCTGAATGTGCAGCGCTGAAGAACCCGCCGGGGTATGGGGAGTGGAACGGTCGGAAGGTGGGCGTAGGAACTGGAGAAGCCTTCCTCGGCCCGCAGTGCTGCGGAGCTGCGGAGCGCGGCGTCGTATAACCGGTGAGCCCCGGGAAATCGACGGCAGCCGAGAAGGTGGCGGAGGGGGCCGTAGTAGCGCTGGTAGGGCGATGGACAACATAACCTCGCCCGAGCGAAGGGCCCCTGCTTCATCGATGCCGACAGCGGAGGCGGTGCCCACGAATGCCCGAGAGGGCTAACGACGTGCCCAGGGGAAACGCGGTCAAGGGTAAAGCCCTGCCGCGGGACCCGGTACGCGCGCTCCAATGGAAGCTCTACCGTGCGGCCAAGCAGAGCCGCAGCCGACGGTTCCACGCGCTCTACGACAAAGTCTGCCGCAGAGACGTGCTGAACCGAGCGTGGCTGGAGGTCGCCCGCAACGGCGGCGCGCCAGGCGTGGACGGCGTGACGATCGTGACCATCGAAGAAACCGGGGTGGCCAAGTTCCTTGAGCAGCTTCAGGCGGAGCTGGTCGAGAAGCGCTATCGGCCGCTGCCGGTGCGTCGGGTCAGCATCCCCAAACGCACGGGAGGGCAGCGTCATCTGGGCGTTCCCGCGGTGCGCGACCGGGTGGTGCAGGCCGCGGCGAAGATGGTCCTCGAACCGCTCTACGAGGCGGACTTCACCGACGTGTCCTTCGGGTTTCGGCCCAAACGCAACGCGCACCAAGCGCGAGAACGGATCCGGACCGGGCTTCGGCAGGGCCGACGGTGGGTCGTCGACGCCGACATCAAGGGGTTCTTCGACAACCTGGACCACGACCGTCTGGTGGGCATGCTGCGCCAGCGGATCAGTGACCGGCGCGTGTTGGACCTCATCCGCGCCTGGCTTGGCGCTGGGGTGTTGACCGGGGACGGGTTGCTCCACCCCGAGGTCGGCACTCCGCAGGGCGGTGTCATCTCACCGCTGCTGGCGAATGTGTTCCTGCATCACCTCGACCAGGTGTGGCAGCAACAGTATCGCCGACTCGGGGAGTTGACCCGCTACGCGGATGACCTGGTGATCTGCTGCGGGATCCCCGATCGGGCCGAGGCCACGCTGGCCACGCTCCGAGACCTGCTCACCGAGCTGGGCCTGGAGCTGGCCGAGGCCAAGACCCGCATCGTGAACCTCAACACGCCCGAAGAAGGGTTCGACTTCCTCGGGTATCACTTCCGGATCGTGCCCACCAAGCGTGACCCGCGGTGCCGTTTCGCCGCCTGCTGGCCCTCACGGGCCGCAGTGGCGGCGGCCCGTGACCGGATACGGGAACTCACCCCACCCAGCAGGATCGGGCGACCGACCATCCTCGTGGTCGATGACGTCAACCGGTTCCTCAAAGGGTGGGGCGCCTACTTCCGGCACGGGAACTCCACCCAGCAGTTCCACCAACTCGACGCGTTTGTCTTCGAACGTGTGGCGCGGTTCATCGCCCGCAAACACGGATCGCGGAACTGGCGCCGAGGTGTGGTGGACCTGGCCAAGTCGCGGACACGCATCGGGCTCTACCGGCTGGCAGGAACTATCGGCTACCCGGCTGCGCATGCCCCACGGTGAACGATGAAGGTCAGCCGTGTGATCGAGAAGGTCACGCACGGTTGGATGGGGAGGGGCTGGAAACGGACACCCCGGTGCACCGCGCCAGCCCCTCACCCGACAGATCGCCAACATCCTCGGGGCGCTGCCGAGATCCGCGCACCCCGGGGCCAAGAAGGCCCTGGCCGAGATCTGGAACGCCGAAGACCGCAACCACGCCCTCGACGCTGCCCGGGCGTTTGACGCCGCCTACGGCGCCAAGTTCCCCAAGGCCGCCGTGAAGATCACCGACGACCTCGATGAGCTGAATGCCATCCCCAGCCCCGCCACCCGCGGCCCCGGCCCGCGGGTGATCTTGCTGCGGTGCCTGACCGTGGCGAAGGTCGACTCGATGGGGTTGGTCGTGCGCAGATGAATCCAGTGCTCGGCGGGATAGTCGTAGAACGCGAGGAGCTCGTCGAGGTCGTCGGTGAGCTTCGCAACCGCCTTGGGGAACTTCGCCCCGTAGACGCCCTCGAAGGC
>JALZCO010000435.1 GCA_030863015.1 Actinomycetota bacterium | reverse complement strand
ATCCGGAACACCGGGTTCTCGGGGAACGCCGTGTGGACGAATTCATTGAGCCGTCGAGCATCATGCAGGCCCGTGCCGAAGGGTGTCTCGATGATGAGCTGGCTGCCCTGGGGGACGCCGACCTGGGCGAGGCCACGCAGGGTGTCGGCGAGCAGTGTGTGGGGCAGCGCGAGGTACACCACGACAGGATCAGCGTCCTGCGCCAGGGCCGGGGCCGGTGAGTCCGGGTCGGTGACGTCGCCGCGCAGGTAGCGCAGGTTCGCGCACAGACGACGCCGCACGTCTTCGTCGACCTCGGGTGTGTGTAGCTGGAGACGACGCGCGGCGTGGTTGCGGAATGTCTCGTGGTCCCTGTCGTCTCGCGCGACCCTGCGTGGTTTCAAAAGTCGGCTACCTATGGTGTGTAGTGGTTTCATGCGCTCGTTCGTACTCGTTGAGCAGGCCACCTAGAACTGGTCGGCGCTGGATGCGTTGATGGCTGAGGTCCGCGAGAGGGTGGGTCGGTTGTGGAGGGCGAAGTTCGCGGGCGTGGTGGGGTCGTTGACCGTTGTAGTGGCGGATGTACTCCGTGAGCACCGCACGCAAGTGCCGCTGACTGAAGATCAGTACACGGTCGGTAAGTTCGGCTCGGAGGGTGCGTATGAACCTTTCGGCGAAACAGTTCGCCCGCGGGCAGCGAGGAGGAATCCTGACCACGCGGGTGCCCACATCGGCAAGGACAGCGTCGAATGATGTTGTGAACTGGCCGGCCCGGTCGCGGACGAGGAACTGGAACTCGGTGACGCGGCCGTCGAGATCCATCACCAGATTCCGGGCTTGCTGCGTTGTCCACCTGCCGTCCGGGTTTGTGGTCGCGCCGAGCAGGTGCACGGATCGGCTGGTGACTTCCAGGACGAAGAATACGTAAATCCGCTTGAGTGTCACTGCGCAGTCCACGTGGAAAAAGTCGCAGGCCAACATCGTCGATGTTTGGGCGCGAAGGAACTGCCGCCATGTTGTGTCGGTGTCTCGGACCGGTGCCGGCGGTATCCGTAACCGCTGCAGAAGGCGGCCGAATCGTGGAGGCTCCCACGCGGTAGCCGAGTTTGAGCAGCTCGCCTTGGATTTTCTGGTATCCCCAGCTCTGATTCTCCCTGGCCATGCGCTTGGTCAACGAGGCCACAGCGTCCTCGATGGGTGGTCGGCCGAGGCGATGGGGATATGTCCACTTCTTGGCGACCAGGCGTCGATGCCAGCGCAGGATCGTGCCCGGCGTGACCAAGCGATGCCCCCGCAGCATCGGCGGCAATCTTCGGACCAGCGCGGCGAACACCGCTCGATCCGCCCAGTCTCTTGGCGCGGTGTCGGGTTGGCTTTGCGCAGCACGGCGAGTTCATGCCGCAACACCAGGAGTTCGACGTCCTTGGACGCCGAGGAGCGGCTGAGCAACAACAGCAGATTCAGCAGCCGGAGAAAGATCAGGTAGAGCAGACGCAACGACACGGCCAACGATCATGCCCTGCCAGCCGGGCACACCGATCACCCAGGTCAGCGGCGCACACCGACTTCCGGAACCCCACAGGGTGCCAGAGAGCTGGAGGCCGTACCGTTCGGTGCGCTGGGCCAGACCGCCGATACCGCGCCCGCCGAGGAGGTCGTCGATGAACTCCCGCCGCCGCGACTCCGCACGGCGTATGTACTCGCCGAACCGGTGCTCGGTGACCGCTGTGACGATCATCGGGCGTCCTCAGCCGCGGCCACGAGCAGCTTGAGCAGGCGGTTGACGGTGATGATCCCCAAGGTGCCGCCTTCCGCCTTCTCGACCAGGACGAGCGGGCAGCACTTGCGGGCCATCAGCTCGGCGAGCTCGACAACCGTGGCCTGCGGCGGGGCCATCGGGATCCGATCCGTCGCCTCGCCCACCACGTCGCGAACGCGGGTGCCGGCCAGCGCCGCGGCGATCCGGTCGGCGTGCTCCTCGTCGAACACCCGGGCCAGACCGGGGTCGGCCCGCACATAGGGCGGCAGGGCCAGCCGGAGCAGGTCGATCGACGACATGCAGCCGACCACCTCACCTCGTTCGTCGGCGACGACGAGACCTGGCAAGCCGTGCCGGGAGACCATCCCAACGGCGGACAGGACATCGTCACCTGGTCGCGCGGTGGGCAACGTCTCGACGACGTTGGCAGCACGCATGAGAGTGTCTCCCGTCGTCGAAACGCCCGGCACATGCGGACTCACACGCTGTGATTGTCTGGTGCCGCGAGGGCCCGGCCAACGGCCGGCACGGCCAATCAAGGCTCGGATTCGTTGCCGACCATGGGCAACGATGTTCTCGCTGTGCTTCGGCTGCCCCGCCGCTCCCGCGGCGAGTGGTGGTTCGCCATGTGACATAGCAAGCTGGATGAATCCCGCCGTGACGCCGCATGGGAGGGAGAACGAGTTCTCCATGGCTCGAAGGATGCGATCGGGCTCCGCCAGCGTGGAGTTGCCGGACCTGGCGGGCCTCGCCGCGCGGGCGAGCAAGGATGCCGGCGGCGTGTCGGCCGAGCTGTTGGACGGGTACCTGACTGCGCTCGCGAAGGTCAGCACGGGACAGCGGCTCGGCCAGGACGACCTCCGCCAGCGGCACGACATCGGTGCTCGCGCGGCTGAGCAGGGGGTGCCGATACGCCAGGTCATCGACCTCTACCTGAGTGCGACGTGGATCGCCTGGCCGTCGTTGCCCGGTGTGCGTGCGGCCGCGGGGAATTCGCTGCGCCACATCGGCGAGGCGGTCTTCCGTGCCGCCGACGCGGCCATCATGGCGGTGGCGGAAGGGTACGAGGAGGCACAACGCTGGTCGCTGCGCCAGGAGGAGTCGTTCCGTCGCGAGTTCGTCGATGATCTCCTCGACGGGCGCAATCTGGAGACCCTCGCCGAACGCGCCGAGCGGTACGGCCTGCGGCTCGCCGGCAGCCATGTGGTGATGGCAGCAGCGGCCACGAAGCCGTTTGTCGACGGCGGTCCGGTCACCCGCCGGGTGGAGTCCGCGATGCACCTCGGCTTTGGGAGCAGGGACACCCTCGTGACGACGAAGGACGGTCTGCTGGTGTGCGTCGCACCGGACGCGCGCGGCGTGGCGGAGGAGGTCGTCGACCGGGTCGTGAAGGAGTTGGGGACGGCCGGATCCTGGCGGGCCGGCATCGGACGCCCGCAGCGAGGGCCCGGCGGTGCCGTGCGCTCCTTCGAGCAGGCCAGACAGGCACTGGACATCGGCCGCCGCCTGCAGCTGCCCGGTCCCGTGCACTCGGCGTCCGACCTGCTCGTCTACCAGGTGCTGATCCGGGACAGCGCCGCGCTCGCCGACCTCGTCGAGGTCGTCCTTGAGCCGTTGCGGGGGGCGCGAAC
>JALZCO010000417.1 GCA_030863015.1 Actinomycetota bacterium | reverse complement strand
GTGCAGCGGCCGAGTTTAAAATATTCAACTGAGGTGCTTTCACTGGTTTACGTTGTCGTCCTCCGCTGCTTGATCGAGGGCGGTGAGGTGAGCGTGAACATCATCGGCGTCGGGCACGCCGAGGTCGGTGTAGAGAGCCAGGGCGTGGTGCCAGTGATGGCGAGCCTGGTCGAGATTGCCGGCGAGCTGGTGGGCGTGAGCGAGGCCGTTGTGCGCGCGGGCATGCTCGTACGGCTCACCGATCTGGGTGGCCAGGGCCAGAGCGGCAGTTTGGTGGGCGAGGGCTTGATCGAGATCGTCGGTGAGCTGGTGGGTGTGGGCGAGGCCGTTGTGGGCGCGGGCTTGCTCGTACCGGTCGCCGATGTGGGTGGCCAGGGCTAGGGCGGCGGTATGCCGGGTGAGGGCCTGATCGAGTTGGCGAATGGCAGCCAAGGTCTCACCAACGCGGTTGAGGGCGCAGGCCTCGCCGTGCTGGTCACCCATCTCGCGGAAGAGGGCCAGGGCCTGCTGGTGGTGGTCGGCGGCCTGCGCGTAGTGGCCTTGCCTGCGATAGACGGTGCCGAGGTCGAGTAGCGTGTTGGCTTGACCGTGCCGGTCGCCCATCTCGCGGAAGAGGGCCAGGGCCTGCTGGTGGTGGTCGGCGGCCTGCTGGTAATGGCGGTGCCGCTGGTAGATGGTGCCAAGGTTGTCCAGTGCATTCGCTTCACCGTGCCGGTCGCCGACCTGGCGTGCGACGGTGAGCGCCTGCTGGTAATGGTCGGTGGCTTGCTGGTAGTGGCCCTGTCGGCGGTCGACGATGCCAAGGTTGAGCAGCGCGTTGGTTTCAGCAACTCGATCGCCGATCTCGCTGGCGAGGGCGAGGGCCTGCTGAAGGTGGTTGGCGGCCTGCCCGTAGTGGCCCTGCTGCCAATAGATATGGCCGAGGTTGAGCAGCGCATCGACTTCGGCAGCGGGCTCGCCGGTGTGGCGGGCGGCGTGCAGGGCATGGGTGTGGATGGTCAGGCCGTCGGGAAAGTGGCCGCCGGAATCAAGGTAGCGATACAGGGTGGTGGACAGCTGAGTGGTGTGACCGAGCCAGCCCCGAGCAGCAGTGTATGCGCTGACAGCGGCGAGGGTGACCCGTTCGGTATCGAGCCAGGTCCGTGCGGTAGCGCGGTCGGGCATTGGCGGGATGGGCGTTGCAGGTCGGGGAATGCGTGGTCGGCGGTGCTGCTCGGCAGGAATAAGGGTGTCCATCGCGGCCGCAGCAGTGGCGAGGTAGTGATCGATCAGGCGGGTCAACGCGGCTCGCTGCTCCGCCTTCGAGTCCTCGACGTCGGCGAGCCATGTGGCGTAGGCCCGCAGCAGGTCATGAATGCCGTAGTGACCTGGATGGGGTGCCTGGATCAGGTGCGCACGGCTCAGCAGGTCCAGCGTCTGCTGAGCTTGATCGAGGCTGGTGTTGGCCAGTGCGGCAGCGGCGTAGGGATCGAAGTACGGGCCGGGGTGCAGGCCGATCAGTCGAAACGCCCGCGCCACGGTAGCGGGGAGGTGTTGGTAAGACCAGGAGAACACTCCGCGCACCGCAGTGCGGGCATCGCCACCGGCGTCCAGCAGTTCCAACCGCCGCTGCTCATCAGCCAACTCGTCGACCAGCTGCGCGAGGCTGATGGTCGGGCGGGCAGCGGCGAGTTCGGCGGCCACGCGCAATGCCAATGGCAGTCGGGCGCACAGCATGGCCAGCGTGGCAGCCGCCTCAGGTTCGGCATGCACCCGCCCACCGATCAACGCCGCCAGCAGAGCGACCGCGTCCTCGAGTGGGAGCAGGTCTAGGTCGAGGCGCCGGGCACTGTGCCGGGCCACCAAGCCGGCCAGGGAGTCACGACTGGTCACCACCACGACACAGGATGGAGCCCCGGGCAGCAGCGGGCGCACCTGCTCTACCGATGAGGCGTTGTCCAGCACAATCAGCATCCGCCGCCCATTCAGCAGACTGCGATAGCAGGCGGCGCGTTCTTCCACCTCCACCGGGATGTGTTGCCCGGCTAGGCCCAACGCCCGCAGGAATCCTGCCAGCGCATCGGCTGCCGAGAGCGGCTGCTCGGGATCGAACCCGTGCAGGTTGACATATAACTGGCCGTCCGGGAACTGCCCCCGGACCCGATGCGCCCACCGCAGCGCCAGCGCGGTCTTGCCCACCCCTGCGGTTCCGGACACCGCGGAGAGCACCACTGCCGTTGAGTCCCCACTCGTGACCCGTGCCCCAGCAGCCGTTTCGGCAGTCCGGGCCAGGAGACGATCAAGGTCGGCCAGCTCTTGTGAGCGACCCGTGAAGACCTCGACGTCTGCCGGTAGCTGCGCGGGCACCACTCGCGCCACCCCCACCGGTTCGGACGCGTCGGACGGCCGGTGAAAACGTTTGAGCTCGCTGTATACCGCGACGAGTACGTCATGCCGGCGCCGCCAGATGGCGACAGCGCGCTTGTCGTTGTTGGTGCACGCTCGAACTAACGGCTCGACCAGCCGGTCCCACTCCGGCGGCCGGCTGATTCGGCCATCCAAGATCTCATACAGTTGCGAGCGGCTGTAGCGCACTCGGCGGGCCAACAACGCCCGGTCCACCCCGCAATCCTGCGCTAGTCGCCTCAACCCTGCGCAGAACTCCGCAACCGGACCGCCGTTTGCCTGTCTTTCCACCCAGTTTCCTCCAGGTGTCCGGCGCCGTCCGGACATCACAACGTCGCACACGCTGATAACCAGGGTCGATGCCTGCCGCGACCGGACCTGGACCGGTGTTGCGACAGCACCAGCCACTGCTGGTTTCGATAGTCCTTGCACACCCCCGCACCGACGATTGAAGGCAGAATCGACCTCATGCATACCCATGGCAACCCCCACCTGTCGAGGGTTGGTGGCGACATCAGCCGCGGCGGTCTGTGTGGAGGGTGCGAGACAAGCGGGGGTTTTTAGGGTGGTGTTGTCTGCTGGGCTGGAGCCATCTGGTCCGGTTGAGGGGTGGGTCGAGCGGCCGTCGCTGGATGAGCTTTTCGATCGGGCTGCGCAGGGTCGGGTCTGTGTGGTGATTGGGGGCGCTGGTTGGGGTAAGACGGCGGCGGTGGCGGCGTGGTCGCGTAACCGTCCGACCGCGTGGTTGCGGTATGAGGATCATGAGGCGGATGCAGATCGCCTGCTGACAAGCCTGTTGGGGGCATTGCTCCCGCACGTGTCAGTGCCCGCGCCGGAAGGTGCTGCGGCGTTGCGGGCAGCGCAGGCCGGTGCTGACGTTGAGGCCATCTCTGTGTGGTTGCATAC
>JALZCO010000403.1 GCA_030863015.1 Actinomycetota bacterium | reverse complement strand
GCCGGCGACGGCACGATCAAGATCGAGATGAACTTCCTGCCCGACGTCTACGTGCCGTGCGAGGTCTGCGGGGGTGCCCGGTACAACCGAGAAACTCTCGAGGTGCACTACAAGGGCAAAACCGTCGCCGAGGTGCTCGACATGCCAATCGAAGAGGCGGCGACGTTCTTCGAGCCGATCTCGGCGATTCACCGCCACCTCAAGACATTGGTGGACGTCGGGCTGGGTTACGTCCGGCTTGGCCAACCCGCGCCGACGTTGTCCGGCGGGGAAGCCCAGCGCGTCAAACTGGCCAGTGAGCTGCAGAAACGCTCGACCGGACGCACCGTTTACGTGCTCGACGAGCCCACCACCGGCTTGCATTTCGAAGACATCCGCAAGCTTCTCGGCGTCATCAACGGGCTGGCTGACAAGGGCAACACCGTGATCGTCATCGAGCACAACCTCGATGTGATCAAGTCATCGGACTGGGTGATCGACATGGGCCCCGAGGGCGGGGCCGCGGGTGGCACCGTGATCGCCGAGGGTTCGCCCGAGCAAGTCGCCGCTATCGACACCAGTTACACCGGCCAGTTCCTGCGCGCCGTCGTCGACGCGCAGCATTCCACGCCGCGGCGGCGTTCCCGGGCCACCGCCGCCGCAGGTTCATAGCACCAACTTTCATGCGGCGCACCGGCGTGATGCGGGAACTGCTAGTCTGTCGACGCGACTAGCTTCCGCTCCGGCGGAAGCGGCAAGTGGAGCCTGCTCCCACCCGAACCGCTGCTAGGCGGCCGGGTCCGGTCCCGGAATCCCCAGGTGGATTTCGGCGTTACGTCGTGTGTTGGTGAAACACGCGGCGTCGATCGGTCGGATGTGCAGGTCCCGCACGCCAGTTGGAGTGCGGGACCTTGTTGCGTCCGGGGTGTCAGTAGGCAGAGCCCCGCATGCTCGGTCGCACCGGGGGCATGACGACTGAGGAGGCCACATCACCGTCGAGACGCGCATCAACGAACGCATCCGCGTTCCCGAGGTCAGGTTGGTTGGTCCGAATGGCGAGCAGGTCGGCATCGTCCGCATCGAGGACGCGCTGCGGCTAGCTCAGGAAGCGGACCTTGACCTGGTCGAGGTCGCGGCGCAGGCCCGCCCACCGGTCTGCAAGCTCATGGACTTCGGCAAGTTCAAGTACGAGACCGCGCAGAAGGCCCGTGAGTCCCGCCGCAACCAGCAGATGACGGTCATCAAGGAGCAAAAGCTCCGGCCCAAGATCGACGCCCACGACTACGAGACGAAGAAGCGCCATGTCGTGCGGTTCCTCGACGCAGGGCACAAGGTGAAGGTCACCATCATGTTCCGGGGCCGCGAGCAGTCCCGGCCGGAGCTGGGCTTCCGGTTGCTGCAGCGGCTCTCTGAAGACGTCGCTGAGCTTGGCTTCGTGGAGACCTCCGCCAAGCAGGACGGCCGGAACATGACGATGGTGCTGGCTCCGCATCGCAATAAGCCACGCGCAGTCAAAGCCGAACGGGATACCGCCCAGCCGGCCGAGCAATAGCCGGTGCAGTGACCGGTGGCCCACCCGGGCCACCGCAGCAAGCCCGTCGGTATGCGGGCGGTCGTCGCGCTGCTGGTTGTGCGCCGATGAGCAGATGACCGCCGCCCCACCCGGGGTGGCAGGACAAGGACGGACATGCCGAAGAACAAGACCCATCGGGGTACCGCGAAGCGCGTCAAGCTTTCCGCTACCGGCAAGTTGCTGCGACAGCGGGCCGGCAAGCGCCACCTGCTGGAGAAGAAGTCCTCCAGGATCACCCGCCGGCTGGACGGAGTGGTTGAAGTCGCTCCGCAGGACACCAAGCGGATCCGCCGGCTGCTCGGTCGCTGACCGCACGCTTTCTCCACCCCTGACTGTGACCCTGGGCGGCTACGCCGCCCCCAGACCGACAGGACGAATCCAGTGGCACGCGTGAAGCGAGCGGTCAACGCCCAGAAGAAGCGCCGTAGCACCCTGGAGGCCGCCAGTGGTTATCGTGGCCAGCGCTCCCGGCTCTACCGCAAGGCCAAGGAGCAGATCCTCCACTCGATGCAGTACGCCTACCGCGACCGGCGGGCGCGCAAAGGTGACTTCCGCAAGCTCTGGATCACCCGAATCAACGCTGCCGCACGGCAGAACGGGATGACCTACAACCGGCTCGTCCAGGGGCTGCGCATTGCTGAGATCGAGGTAGACCGTAAGAACCTCGCCGAGCTCGCCGTCTCCGATCCGACCGCGTTCACCGCGCTCGTCGAGACCGCCAGAGCCAACCTGCCGGACAGTCGAGGGGCGAGCGCCCCTGTGTCCAGGGAGGGCGACGCCGCCTGAGTGCAGCGAACGCCGCTGGTCCCTTTACCGAACGAACTCCCCGGGTCAGGGCTGCACGAGGCTTGCTTCGGCGGCGGGACCGGGAGCGCGCTGGGCGGTTTCTCGTCGAGGGCGCCCAGGCCGTGCGCGAGGCACTCAGGTACGGATCGGTGCACGAGCTGTTCGTCACCGAGCGTGCTGCGACCCGACATCCTGATCTGCTCGCCGCCGCGGGTTCCCGGGTGTCCCTGATCACCGAGCGAGCCGCCGCGGGGCTGTCTGAAACGGCCACTCCGCAAGGTGTTGTGGCCGTGTGCACCGCGCTCGGACGGCCTGCGGTGGACGCGCTGCGCGGCGCCCAGCTGGTTGCGGTGCTGGTGAACGTCTCCGACCCGGGTAATGCCGGCACGGTTATCCGGATAGCGGACGCTGCCGGGGCCGGCGCAGTCCTCTTTGCCGGAGACAGCGTTGACCCGCACAACGGGAAATGCGTGCGGGCCTCCACCGGCAGCCTGTTCCACCTCCCGCTAGGCGTCGAGCCCGATCCGCAGCAGGCCGTGGCGGCGTGCCGACAGGCCGGGTTGCAGATCCTAGCCGCCGATGGCCGCACCGGCTGTGACCTCGACGACGTGGTGGACGCCGGAACCCTGGCGGCGCCGACCGCGTGGTTGTTCGGCAGCGAGGCGCACGGGCTGGACGGTCAGCTGCTCGCGGTCGCCGACGGCACCGTCGCTGTGCCGTTGCATGGGGCCGCCGAGAGTCTCAACCTGGCCTCCGCGGCGGCGGTCTGCATGTACGCCAGCGCGCGGGCACACCGTCGGCGCTTCGCCCCTAGGCTGGATCACCTAGGATCTGGCGAGAACTGACCGAATACCGGCACGGCAGGCCCGACGTCGCTGGTCCGCCGGAAGCCCAGGAGTTCCTCTCATGGCTGGAACCAACGACTCCTACGATCCCAAGCAGGTCGCCGTGCTGGCTCCAGAAGCGCTGGCCCAGGCCGTTGAGGCCGCCGAGAAGGCCTTCGCCCAGGCCGCCGATCTCGATGAGCTGGCCGCGGTCAAGCCCGCCCACCTTGGTGACCGATCGCCACTGCTGGCCGCCCGCCGTGAGATCGGTGCACTCCCACCGCAAGCCCGCGCCGAGGCCGGCAAGCGGCTCAACTCCAGCCGCACGGCCGTGCAGGCAGCCTTCGAACAGCGCCGTGCCGCATTGGCGGCCGAGCGCGACACCGACAAGCTGCGGGCTGAGGCCGTTGACGTCACATTGCCGTGGGATCGGGTCCCCGATGGCGCCCGGCACCCGATCACCACGCTGTGCGAGCGCGTCGCGGATCTGTTCGTCGCGATGGGCTACGAGGTCGCTGAGGGCCCTGAACTCGAAGCCGAGTGGTTCAACTTCGACGCGCTCAACTTCCCGCAGGACCACCCGGCCCGCACCATGCAAGACAGCTTCTACGTGGCGCCCGAGGGATCAGGCATGGTGCTGCGCACGCACACCTCCCCGGTGCAGGTGCGCGCCCTGCTCACGCGCGAGCTACCGGTGTACGTGGTGTGCCCGGGACGGACTTTCCGCACCGACGCGCTGGACGCCACCCACACCCCGGTCTTCCACCAGGTAGAGGGCTTAGCTGTGGACAAGGGCATCACCATGGCCCATCTGAAGGGCACCCTGGACGCCTTCGCGCGATCAATGTTCGGCCACACCTCCCGAACCCGGTTGCGGCCTTCCTTCTTCCCGTTCACCGAGCCCTCCGCCGAGGTCGATGTGTGGTTCCCGGAGCGTAAGGGCGGTGCCGGCTGGGTCGAGTGGGGCGGCTGCGGAATGGTTAACCCCAACGTGCTGCGCGCCTGCGGCGTCGACACCGCGGTCTACTCTGGTTTCGCCTTCGGCATGGGCATCGAGCGCACCCTGCAGTTCCGCAACGGCATCGCTGACATGCGCGACATGGTTGAGGGCGACGTCCGCTTCACCTGCGCATTCGGAATGGAGGCCTGAGCCGATGCGCGTTCCGGTGTCATGGCTGCGCGATCACGTCGCGCTGCCTGGCGAGGGCTCCGACGTTACCGCCGCCCCAACAGTCACGGAGATCGCTGACGCGTTTGTACGGGCCGGCCTCGAGGTCGAGGCGGTGCACCAACTCGGCCCGGTGAGCGGACCCCTTGTGGTGGGTCGAGTCCTGGAGATCGAAGAGCTGACCGGCTTCTCCAAGGCCATCCGGTACTGCCTCGTTGACGACGGCGAGTTGGCGCCGCGCGGGATCGTCTGCGGTGCCACCAACTTCAACGTGGACGATCTGGTCGTGGTCGCGCGTCCCGGGGCGGTGCTGCCAGGCGGCTTTGCGATCGCGGCGCGAACCACCTACGGCCGGACCTCCGACGGGATGATCTGCTCGGCTGCCGAGCTCGGACTTGGTGAGGACCACACCGGGATCATGGTGCTCCCAGCGGGCACCGCGATCCCCGGTGCAAGTGCCGCTGAACTGCTCGGCCTGGATGATGCGGTGATCGAGTTGGCGATCACCCCCGACCGCGGCTACTGCCTGTCGATGCGCGGGCTGGCTCGCGAGCTGGCCATCGCCTTCGACGCTCCCTACGGGGACCCCAGCCTGCTGGAGGTGCCGCAGACGTCGAGTCCTGCCTGGCCGGTGCACATCGAAGATGAGCACGGTTGCCGCCGGTTCGTGGCCCGTTGGGTGTCGGGGGTGGACCCCGCCGCGGCGTCTCCGTGGTGGATGCGCCGGAGGTTGCAGCTGGCCGGGATGCGGCCGATTTCGCTCGCCGTCGACGTCACCAACTACGTGATGCTGGAGCTCGGGCAGCCGCTGCATGCCTTTGACGCTGCCAAGCTGGACGGGGACCTCGTCGTCCGGCGTGCTACCGAGGGCGAGAAGCTCACCACTCTGGACGGGGTCTGCCGGGAGCTCGATCCCGACGACATGGTGATCTGCGATACCAGCGGCCCGGTGTCCCTGGCGGCGGTGATGGGTGGGGAAAGCACCGAGGTCGGTGTCCAGACCACCAGCCTGCTGCTGGAGGCGGCGAGCTGGGATCCGGCCTCGGTGGCCCGCAGCGCCCGGCGGCACAAGTTACCCAGCGAGGCCGCCCGGCGTTTCGAACGTGGGGTGGATCCTGCGCTGCCGCCGGTGGCTGCCGAGCTCGCTGCGACGCTGCTGAGTCGCTATGGCGGCGGCTCGATCCAGCAAGGCCGCACCGATGTTGGAACACCTCCGCGTCCCAAGCCCGTGACGATGCCGATCGATCTGCCGGATCGGGTGGCGGGGCGGCGCTATGAGAACGGTGCCACGGTGCGCCGGTTATCCCAGATCGGCTGTGCCGTGAAGCTGGGCGGGACCAACGGCATCACGACGGTCACCGTCGTCCCACCGTCCTGGCGACCTGATCTGTCCCAACCGGCAGACCTCGTCGAGGAGGTGCTACGGCTGGAGGGCTACGACACTATTCCGTCTGAGTTGCCGCCGGCGCCACCCGGTCGGGGCCTGTCTGCCGAGCAGCGTCGCCGCCGGACGATCTCTCGGGCTTTGGCCGCTGCCGGGTACGTGGAGGTGCTACCCAGCCCGTTCGTCTCAGCCGGGACCTGGGATGCATTTCACTTGCCTGACAACGATCCCCGGCGGCACACCGCGACGCTGCTCAACCCGCTGGAGGCCGACCGCGACCAGTTGTCGACCACGCTGCTGCCCGGCCTGCTCGAAGCCCTGGTGCGCAACATCGCTCGTGGTCAGCGCGACGTGCTGCTCTATGGCATGGCCCCGGTCG
>JALZCO010000008.1 GCA_030863015.1 Actinomycetota bacterium | reverse complement strand
TGCCCGGTGTGTCCGGCGCTCATGTACGCCAACGGCCGGACCGAAGACCTGACATCGGGGTGCGGTACTCTCGTCGCAGGGTAGCGTGTCCGAGCGGCCGAAGGAGCGCGCCTCGAAAGCGCGTGAGGGTTCACGCCCTCCGTGGGTTCAAATCCCACCGCTACCGCCCTTTCCCACTCCCTCCAGCCGGCGGATCCTTCGGCACAACGCCGACGAGCTGACATACCAGCAGTCCTGGCTTTGGCGGCGGATCCTGCCCGAATCGCCTCGACGCCCCCACAAATTGATTCAAGCACTGGCCATGGGGGTAATTAGTGCTGGTGAGTCAAGGAAGGGAGTTGGACGTCATGGGTACTGCCAACAAGGCTAAGGACAAGCTGAAGAGGCGGTCGGGGGTGTCACCGGCAGCGATGACCTCCACAAAGAGGCGCAGCCGCAGCAGCACAAGGGACGGCTGGAGCAGAAGGTGTACGAGGCACGCGATCAACCGCCCCCTAGGGCCTTGTCGTCCTCATTCTGAGGGTGTGGCGACCTCGGTAACACGGTGACTCGTCCGGGGGGGTCGACGACAAAGAGGCGGGCAGGTGTCGTGGCATTCGGTCATCGGTGCAGCTTGCTGGGGCGGTGGGTGCGGCTGGTCAGCCGGACGGGGCTGGTGCTCGCCTCCGCTGCGGTGCTGATTTTCACGGGTTATGCCTGGACGCTCTCGCGGCAGCTCGACGGCTCGCTCTCGACTTCGGCGGTGCTCGACCACTCCCGCCATGCCAATCGCACCAGCCCTGCTGGGTCCGGGCCCGCCACTGCCCTCCGGCCGATGAACGTGCTGCTCGTCGGTCTAGACAGCCGCACCGACGCCCAGGGCAACCCGCTGCCGCCGCAGGTGCTGGCCGCACTGCATGCCGGTGGTGACGACGGCAAACTCAACACCGACACCCTCATCGTCGTGCACGTTTCGACCGAGCCGACGCAGCCGACCGTCGCGGTGTCCATCCCCCGGGACTCCTATGTCACCGTGCCCGGTGTTGGTACCCACAAAATCAACTCTGCTTATCGGCGGGGAATGCTCGCTGCGAAGTCCACGCTGGCGGCGCAGGGCATTAGCGGAGGCGAGCTGGAGCGGTTGGCCCGTCAGGCCGGTGGGCAAAAACTCGTGCAGGCCGTGGAGCAGCTCACCGGCGTTACCCTCGACCACTACGCCGAGGTCAACCTGGCTGGGTTCTACGCGATAACCCAAGCGGTCGGCGGCGTGCCGGTTTGCCTTACCGCCCCGGTCCATGACAGCTACTCGGGTGCGAATTTTTCGGCCGGTCCGCAGACCGTGTCGGGCGCCGCGGCGCTGGCCTTCGTGCGGCAGCGCCACGGCCTGCCCCGCGGAGACCTGGACCGCATCTCGCGCCAGCATGCGTACCTGTCCGGGCTGGCCCACCGGCTGCTTTCCGGCGACGTGCTGCTAAACCCCGGTGCATTGGCCGCGCTGCGTGAAGCGATCGCACGCTACGTCGTCATCGACCACGGCTGGGATCTCGCGGGGGTCCTCGAGCAGGCCGGTTCGATGAGCGAGAAATCTATTAAGTTCCAGACCATCCCGACCGGCCGCATTGACCTGCCGACTACCGACGGCGAGGCGGTGCAAATCGACCCCGAGCAAGTCCAGCAGTTCATGGCGAAGCTCACCAACCCCACCGACCGCCCCCTCGACCCATCCACCTCGAATGCACCCGCCACACCGGCAGTTGGGCCAGTAGTTACCTCAATGCCCTGCGTCAGCTAGCCTCGATTACTCCGGCGGCCCTGGACTCATCCCAGTTAGCTAGGTCAGGTCGGTGGAGTAGGGCGGACGTGGCGAGGAAGCCGGCAGCGAGCTGGCTTGCCGAGGGCCAGGCCTGAGGGGTCTTGATTTGCGTTGTGATGTCGATGGTCTTGCAGGGTGGCCAGGCCCGACATCACGCGAGCGCCGCGGGCGGATTTGCTCGACGACTCGTGGCCCGAGAATCACGCCGCCGAACGCCCGGAGCAGACCCTGCATCACCGACCCGGAGATCCCCGCGCCAACCTGCTCGCAGACGGGCTGTACGACGATGGCATGCCCCGTGGCCATACCTGGTCACCACACGGATGCTGTGGTCTCCTGGGCGGCTGCCTCACAGTCCACCGACAACGGCTTGCGGTCGCCGAGGACCTAGGGCGGCAGGTACGCCGCGTGCAGGCCTTGCGTCCGTTGGGCATCGTCACGGCAGAGCCCGCCATCCTGACCTGGGGTCCTTGCGGTGCGAAAAGAGCCGAGCGTACGGGAATGTCGCGCACCACGAGCGAGCACTTGATTTTACCCCCCCGGGGTATAGTAGATTACGTGTCATATACCCCGTACCCGTATGTGGAGGATCGATGGAAGCGGCCACTCATAGCCACGATCATCACCACGAACTGCCGACCTCAGGGAGCGCCCTGACAAGCGTTGCCTTCAGCGCGACACTGCACTGCCTGACCGGATGTGCCATCGGTG
>JALZCO010000385.1 GCA_030863015.1 Actinomycetota bacterium | reverse complement strand
TGCCGCAGCGGCCCGTACCGGGCCAGCTCACCTTCCGTCCAGCCGATGGCGGCACGGGCGGTCGGGTGAAACGGCCGGTTGCGGGTGGCGGCGAGCCGTTCTGCAGTGAGGAGTCCGCCAGAACGTGGTGAAGCGTCGGTCAAGCGGGCGCGCCCGGCGAGGACCACGGCCGCATGTTGCACCGCCGTGCGCAGGTCCGCGCCACCCTGCAGGGCTTGGGGCAGATCCGAGCACCCGCTCGCCAGCAGCGCCAACAGTTCGTCGGGCCGCAGCTGCCGTGGCTGCAATCCGGACGAGCCACCGTGCCAGACAGGCGGGCGGGAGAACCGGCACGGCTGCAAGGCGCCCGTCGCGCGGGTCCGGAAGCACACCCATCCACCAGCCACGTCGATGCGGCACCACTGCTCATCGGGTTTGAGGGTCTCGGCGACGAGCGCCGCTGGCCGGCATTGCTGCGCACCGTCGGCGAACCCCCACAGGTTCTCCTGGATCAGAGTATCGACCAGATCTCGCATCACCAGCTCTGATGGGTCGTGGCGGCCGGCACGGATCATGGCTGTTCTGTCAGTGCGAAGGTCATTCGGCTGCGCCGAGGTCGCGGTGCTGCAGCTTGGCCAGCCATGCGTCGTCGTAGACGAGGTCGAGGTAACGATCCCCGCGATCCGGGAAGATCGTGACGATGCGGCACGGCCTGGGCAGGTTGGGCAGGGTCTTGGAGATCGCGGCCACGACTGCCCCGGTGGAGCCACCCGCGAGAATGCCCTCGGTCTCCAGGACAGCGCGGCAGGCCTGCGCGGACTCGAGGTCGTTGACGTGAACGACCTCGTCGATCTCTTCAGGGGCGAGCAGTTCCGGCACGCGGCTGGCGCCGATACCGGGAATCTCGCGGCGGCCAGGTGGTCCTCCGAAGATAATCGAACCGACCGCGTCGACTGCGATGACCTGCAGATCAGGGAAGCGTTCGCGCAGACGTCGGGAACAGCCGAGAATGCTGCCGGTGGTACTGACCGCAGCGAACAAATAATCCGGTGGCCGCGAGAGTTGCTCACACATCTCCGCTCCGGTGCCGTGGTAATGGGCCTGCCAGTTGCGCTTGTTGGCGTACTGATTGATCCATACCGCAGCGGGCATCTCGTGCAGCAGCTCCTGCACGCGACGAATTCGGGTCTGCAGGTATCCGCCTGCGTCGTCCGGCTCATGAACGATATCGATATCGACACCCAGTTGGCGCAGGATGGTGATGTTCGCAGGCGTCGTCTTGGGATCGACCACGCAAGTCAACGTCAGCCCGTGGAGCCGAGCAGTGATCGCCAGCGCGATACCGAAGTTCCCGGAGCTGCTTTCCAGGAGATGCGCTCCCGGAGGAATGGAACCGTCGGCGAGACCTTTTTCGATGATGTAGCGGGCGGCGCGGTCCTTCAGACTACCGCCCGGGTTCATGAGCTCCAGTTTGGCGAAAACCTCCACATCGGGGTCTGGAAACAGCCGGCTCAGCGTTATTATCGGCGTTTTCCCTACACACGCCAACACAGAGTCTTGGAGGTATTCGATGGCGTTGCCGGCGACGGTCATGCGACTCCCTCACTGTTGCAGACTAAAGCTCGTTCACCACATAGACGCCTGACTACAAATCTTACGGGCCTGAACACAGCTCGCCGACCCGACTCCCCCTGCGTTATGGTTACCGGTCACTCAACAACATTTTTACCCCTCTCGGAACCGGAGTAAGCTAAGGCTACCCAAATGTGATTTACATCACACTTTAGGCCCGTGCTTCGCATTCAGTTCGAAGTCAAGCTCGGCGTTCGCACGGCCAACTGAGTGATGAGAGCGCAGAAGGAGACGTGGCTAGATGCAGCCTGTAATTCGCCTGCCTCATACCGCCCGTTCCATTCAGTATTGGTGTGGTTACGTCGCGTGAGCGGCCGTGCGGCACGCATCGGGAAGGGGCAGTTTAGCGTGCCGCCCACTGAAAGCCGCTAGAGCGGCCGCGACGGCGAAGAGTGGACCGATCGCAGCGAACACCACGGGCAAGGGAAGAAGCGCGGCCGCCAACGAACCGATGAGCGGCCCGACGATCTGTCCCGACTCGACGACCCCGTTGGCAAGCCCCAGGCAGCTTCCTTTACCGCTTTCAGGGGCCAGTGCGGCCACCACATACAGCACAGACTGGGCCAACGCTGCGAAGCAGAACCCTTGCGCGATGCGCAGTGGCAACAACAGCTCCGGTTCGATCGCGGCGCCCTGTAATGCGACGGCGGCCGCGCACCCCAGCGCGGCGAGGGCGAAATTGCGGTGGGCCGGCCCGCGGTCGTTGCGCCATCCCCACCAGCCGGCGCCGATCAGCGCAGCTGCCCAGGTCACCGCCTGGAGGATGCCCACCCAGATGGTGGCCTCCTTAGCCGTGGCGGTCACCTCCTCGACGCGGGGCGCGAAGACCACCAGCACTGCGTAGACCGCGGCCTGCCCGAGGAATCCGGCCAGGATCAGGTTCCGACCGGCTGAGTTGGCCGCCAGCAGGCGTGGCACCGCGCGCACCGGCAACGCGGGTCGCTCACGGCGCCTGCGCCGCGCTACCGGCTCCCGCAGCAGGAGCACGGAGAAGAGGCTGGCGACAACCATCAGGCCGGCCACGGTGAGGAACAGCACCGAGAAGCCGAACAGGCTGGCCAATACCGACCCCAGCAGTGGTCCGGTCAGCGACCCGGCTCCGGTCGCCCCGAACAGCCCGCCGAGGGCCCGCCCCTGCTGGTCCGACCGCGCCTGCGAGCTGGCGAACGCGGCATTCGCACTCACCACTCCTCCGAAGGCACCCTGCACTAGCCGGAACGCCAGAAATTCCTGCGGACTGTCGGCGATCGCCATCAACCCCACCGTCACGGCTACCCCGAGCTGGGCACGGACCACCATCGCCTTGCGCCCGTACCGGTCCCCCACCCAACCCCACAGCGGACCTGTCAGTGCTTGTGTCACCGCCGGCGCCATCAGCGCCAGCCCCGTCCACAGCGCCACTTCCGCTGCTGTCAAACCGAAACTGGCCAGGTAGAACGGCAGCAGCGGAACCACCACCGTCAGCCCAGCGATCGCGACGAATTGCCCGGTCCACAGCAGTGCGTACGTCCGGCGCGGATGCGGATCCGGCTCCGTGGACAAGCAGTCTGCGGCCAGCTCCGTATCGGCGCCCGAGCACGTCACCGCATCCCCGCGCTGATCGGCACGACGGGTGTCCTGTTGGTGAGGTACAACGGGGTTACCAGGCATGGCGCTGGGAGGGGTCGTGAGCGTCTGATGAACCGATCCCCGGGAGGCGCCCCGGGAGGCGCCGGAGTCTCAGTGGAGTGCCGAAGATCTGCTCCCGGTCCGCGCCGACCGCGAGCACCCGCAGACCAGCGAAGTGCTCGAGCAGCCACTGCGCGCAGCGCAGCATTGCGTCATAAACAGGGTTTGTGGTAGTTGCAGCGATGGATATCACGATTCCTCTTAAATAAAGAGTGGCCTACAACGACTGTGCTTATCAACCGGACAGCGTCGAGTGACGTCCGGTAAATGGGCCCCACCCTGATGGGCACGAACTCAGCAGGATCGGGGCTATCTGAGCCGATCACTTCTGTTCCGGCCTGGGTAAGGAAACAATGCCGGGCGCCAACTGGCACTACTCACTGGCCTGCCCAGCCCGAATGACCCAACTCGTCTCCGATGGCCAGCCGTAGCATCACTTCAGACCAGCGAGCCGAGCAGGACGCTCAGCGTTTTCGACGGACTACGCACTGATAACGAGGAGGCCACGTTAGGTGGCCTCGGCACTGCTCGCGCACCACTGCAGCGGAAACGTCGACGTCATGGGGAACTCGTGCAGCCGGCTGCTCAACTGCCAGCTGTCGTGCCAGCGTCATCAAAGGAGTCGCCGCCGTACTCCCAATCCCCCGAACCGAGACGTGATCGTTGTACATGGTTGACTCGCCCTACAGCCATCAAGCCCTTGCATTGCCGTCTGTGTCACCTACTGGCTTCCCATTTCGGGTAGCCAAGTAACCCGTCTCTTCATATGTGATGTGGATCACGCCACATATC
>JALZCO010000345.1 GCA_030863015.1 Actinomycetota bacterium | reverse complement strand
TTGAACGAGCCGTGGGTGAAGTGGCGGTGGTATCCGACGGTCACCCCCAGGCAGCTGATGTAGTACGTGGCCACGAACAGCGCGACGTCGATCCAGCCCAGCAGCCCCCATCCCCACGCGGCCGGCACGGCCGCCAGCAAGGCCGCCAACGGGGCGAACACGAAGATGTACACCAGGATCTGAGGTCCCAACGTCCGCTGACCGGAGAGGATGGGCTCGGGGCCCGTTCGCTGGTGGCTGTCTCCGGCAGTCAGCGTCATCGGCGTGCTCCTCGTAACATCCGGGGCGCGGCGACCACCCGCGACAGCGGAGGTGCCACCATGCTCACGCCTATGGCGTGACCGTAGGTAACGGCCATGGCATACCCAACCGAACCGTAGATTATCTGGCCAGCAGCCGTCACGACACGCCGCGTACTGATTGGCGTGTCTTGCGTGTCCCGGCTGAGCGTCGACGTGCGGTCGTGTATCGAGCACAAGGAGGGCTGCGCTGAGCGGCGCGGGCCACCCGTGTCACCATGTGCCCGCGGGTTCGGGCCCGCTCGTCCGCCGTAGTGTAAAGGCAGCACCTCGGATTTTGGTTCCGATGGTCCAGGTTCGAATCCTGGCGGCGGAGCGCTGCTCAGGGACGGTACAAAGATCACCGGACCTCCTCTGACATCCCCAGTTGACATCAGTTCTCGCCGCGCAGGCCGTCCATCCGAGCTGCAAGCCGACGTTTGGACTCGTCAAGCACGTGGGTATAGATGTTCATCGTGATGTTGGTTGAGCTGTGACCGAGCAGCTCCATGACCTCCCGATCAGCATGCCCCACGGTCACCCAGGGCGAGCTGTACGCGTAGGCAGCCCTGAGCCGTGCCGATGTCCAGCACGGAGTGGTAGCGGTCCCAGGGAAACTTCTCGGCCAGAGCGCGCCCGGTACCGGTGCTGATGCCGGTCATCGCGGCCAAGAATTGCTCAAGCCGGGCAGGATCGGGGTAGAGGGCTGTGAAGAGGTCTTCGCCGCCCTTGATCTCGTTTTGTGGTTCTCCCGTGCGTAGGGCCTCGGTAAGGGAGCCCCAAAATGGATACAGGCGAGCGTTTGCCATCTCCAGTAATCCGTCGATGTAGGAGGGTTTGCGCCGGTCGAGGTAGGCGTCCGTGGTGGGCGTGTTGCTGTATAGATCGTCGTCACGGTCGAGCATGCCTAAAGCGACCAAGGCGTCGGGGAAGTCTCGACTGCTCCGGGGGTGCAGGCCAAGTTGCTCGGCGAGATTGGTTGCCTCCTTAGGCCCGTCGCCAGTGCGGTGAAGACTCCGAGTTCCACCGCGCTGAGGAGGGTTTTGGATCCCCAAAACGCCATGCCCAGTTGCAGGATTGGCTCGGGGTTAAGGTCTTCATCCATAATTAGCGGCTCCCATTCACATCACTGCGCGATTGAATCCGGCAACGTAGGGTTGCGTCAGTCACTCCAGATCGGCGGATGAGTAAGCCTGTCCTGGGTAGGTCGTCATCGTGGCATCTTGCGTTACTCCACCGGCATCACCATGGAGCTGTCCCAACGTCACCCAGCTGCCATGTAGCAACGACCCACCGCGGGCGGCCACCATGTACAACCTTGACTTCGGCATCAGTCCAGACGAGCCCCCTTCCCTACATGGCCGCACACAACCTGCCCAAGCTTTGGGAACGAGGGGCCGCCTCCCTCCACTCGCACCGCGCGCTATCCTCCGAGCGCTACACAGTCGGCTCACGGCTGACATCCACAACCGGCATCAACCGCCCCGCCACAACGGCTACCGCCGTGGACCTGGGTGGACATAGATACGCCCAGCGACATGCAAAGCTCCATGGTCAACAGCGTGTAGCGCAGGCTTTTGGTTCCGATGGTCGAGGCTCGAATCCTGGCGGCGGAGCAGACGGTCAGAGCGGGTGCGGTGATCACCGCAAACCCAGCTGGAACCGGAGCCAAATCCTCGCCCAGTTCATGCTGAGTGCACCCATGATCTGGCTACCGGCCTGTCGAAGATCCAGGCACGGGAGACCGGGCTGACGGTAGTGCGGATGAACCCCAGGGTGGCTACCAGGTGAACAACGAATACCACGGCGTCGGTTCGCCGAGCCGGCTATCCCCGTAGGATCCAACGAGTTATCAGCCGCATAGGGACCGGCTGCTCCCAAGATCGGGAAAGGACAGGCCGATGCTCCCAGACGGGAGCCTCACCACGGCAATCGTGCTGGCTGCCGGCGAGGGCACCAGGATGCATTCGGCGATCCCCAAGGTGCTGCACCCGATGGCCGGCCGTCCCCTGGTGGAACATGCCGTGCGGGCTGCTGCTGGTCTAGCTCCCGAGCACCTGGTCGTGGTGATCGGTCACGGCCGCGACGCCGTGCATGCCCACATCCGCATGCTTGCCACCACGCTGGGGCGCGACCTGCGCGCCGCAGTACAGGCTGAGCAGCACGGCACCGGCCACGCCGTTTGCTGTGCGTTGGACGTCCTGCCGGCCGGATTGTCCGGGACCGTCCTGGTCAGCTACGGCGACGTGCCGCTGCTGGACACCGGCACCCTGTACGGACTGGTTGCACAGCACCATCGCAGTAGGTACGCCATGACCGTGCTGTCCGCGGTAGTGACCGACCCAACCGGTTACGGGCGGGTGCTGCGTGATCCCTCAGGTACGGTCATCGGCATCGTCGAACACCGTGACGCCACCCCCGCGCAGCGGGCCATCACCGAGATCAACTCTGGGGTGTACGCCTTCGACGCCGTCGCACTACGCGATGCGCTGAACCATCTGAGTTCCGCCAATAGCCAGGGCGAGCTGTACCTGACCGATGTGCTGGCTCTGGTCCGGGCTGGCGGGTTACCGGTCGGCGTCCACGCCTGCCAAGACCCGTGGTTGGTGGCCGGGGTGAACGACCGGGTGCAGCTGGCCGCCGTAGGTGCGGAGTACAACCGGCGGCTGCTGGAGCACTGGATGCGCGCCGGGGTCACCATCATCGACCCAGCCTCGGTATGGCTGGACGCCGACGTGCAACTCGCCCCTGACGTCGTGTTGCATCCGGGGGTGCAGCTGCACGCCGGCACGGCGGTGGGATCCGGTGCCGCAATCGGGCCGGACTCGACCCTATCCGGCTGCACCATCGGTGCAGGCGTCACCGTGGTGCGCACCCACGCGGTCGGCGCTGTCGTGGCCGACGGAGCGCAGATCGGCCCGTTCGCCTACCTGCGGCCGGGCAGCCAGGTCGGCAAAGGAGCCAAGGTCGGCACCTTCGTGGAGACCAAGAATGCGGAGCTGGGGGCGGGGGCGAAAGTGCCGCACCTGAGTTACGTCGGGGATGCGACGATCGGCGAGGGAAGCAACGTCGGCGCAGCAACCGTGTTCGTCAACTACGACGGGGTGGCCAAGCACCGCACGACCGTGGGTGCACACGCGCGGACCGGTGCGGACAACATGTTCGTGGCCCCGGTCACCATCGGCGACGGCGCCTACACCGCGGCCGGCTCGGTGATCACCCAGGACGTACCGGCGGGCGCGCTGGCAGTGGCCCGCGGCCGCCAGCGCAATGTCGAGGGATGGGTGAGCAGGCGCCGCCCGGGTACCCCAGCCGCGGAAGCAGCTCAGCGCGCATTACAGGCCGACGGTGACCCGACGCGGCAGGAGCGAACATGAGCCTTTCCCCGATGTCGGCGATTTCGAAGAAGAACCTGATGCTCTTCTCCGGGCGTTGCCACCCAGAGCTGGCTGAGGAAGTGGCCAAGCACCTGGACGTGGCGGTCACTCCGCAGTCGGCCTACTCCTTCGCCAACGGTGAGATCTTCGTCCGGTTCGAGGAGTCCGTCCGCGGCTGCGACGCCTTCGTCGTGCAGGCCCACGCCGCCCCGATCAATGACGCCATCATGGAACAGCTGATCATGGTGGATGCGCTCAAGCGCGCGTCGGCCAAGCGGATCACCGCGGTGATGCCGTTTTGGGGCTACAGCCGCCAGGACAAAAAGCACCGGGGACGCGAGCCCATCTCCGCTCGGCTCATCGCGGACATGTT
>JALZCO010000339.1 GCA_030863015.1 Actinomycetota bacterium | reverse complement strand
GTTCGGAAGCGAGCAATGTCCCCACGCCTCCGGTGCCCATCTTGTCGATCTTGTCTGCGATGCGGATGACAGCGAGGGGGTCACCAATACCCAAACCCTGATAGAAACCCTGCAGGATCTTACGATTGTTGATGTTGAGCGACCAGGCAGGCAGGCGCAGGCCGGTCAGGATCTCGTGAATGATCCGCGGGAGTTCGGCGTCGAAGTGCAGTGGTACCTGGTCAACGTTGATGACGTCGATGTCGCACTGGGTGAACTCGCGATAGCGTCCTTCCTGGGGGCGCTCACCGCGCCAGACCCGCTGGATCTGGTAGCGCTTGAACGGAAAAACCAGATCGTTGAAGTGCTGGGCGACGTAGCGCGCGAAGGGCACCGTGAGGTCGAAGTGCAGTCCGAGACGGGCGTCGCTGCCGTCGTCGCCCGCTTCGGCTTGTAACCGGCGCAGGGTGTAGACCTCATGGGAGGTCTCACCCTTAGCGACAAGGACGTCGAGCGCCTCGACAGACGGGGTCTCGATCGAGCAGAACCCGTAGCGTTCGAAGGTCTGCCGGATCTTATCGAGCCATTGCAGCTCAACGCGCCGAACCTCGGGCAACCACTCTGGGAAGCCACTGATAGGGGCAGGTCGGACGAGCTGCTGGTCGCTCATCGACGGGGATGCCTCCTCTCATCATGCGAACTGAGACTGGGTGTGCTCAGGGTATCGGTCTGCGTTGTGCGGTTTCGATGCACTTCAAGGCCGACGAATTCGAGGATCTCGACGGATTGCCACGTCTCCGGCGGTGAGGCGTAACTGCAGCGCCGTGCACCGCCATCGGCAGCCTCCCTCGTCGACGTGTTCCTCAAAGCGGGCAGCCAGCGCGCGTACTCCGGTGGTGAGCGTCACCAGGGCAACCGCCTCCACCGCCCCGGCCGCCTGTGGCCGGGCGAACACCTTGCGTACCCGCGGCTGCAGATGTCCCACCACAGTCTGCAGCGTGGCGAGGTAGGTCAGCAGGTCAGGACTCAGGACCGGTGACAGCTGCCGCGCCGGGCGCCGGCCGCCGAGAATCTCTACCGTAGCTCTCAGCATCCGCACAGCCAGGATGGACGCTGCAGGGTTCGCGGCCGGCGCCGGTTGGGCGGTGACCGGCACCGCTTGAGGGGTGCTCGGCACCGGGGGCGGCAGGAAGTCGGCCAACCGGCGCAGCACCGGCCGGTGCGGCAGCTGCGGACATGGCTCGGCGATGCTCGTGGTCAACGAAGCCTCCTCGTCTGAGACCACGTCGGGTGGACGCGGTCGATTGACGGCGGGGCCGAAGACGCCGTAGGGGTGGTCCGCAGCGGTGGCTGGGACCGGGCACCGAATCGGAGGAGGGGCAACGATCCGATGCAGGGAAGTATGCAAGATCCGCAGGAGCGTTGTCCTGGCTTTCGAAAAATTAGTGCGGCCTGTGGATAATCGGCCTACTCCAATCCGCGCCGCCGCGCCCATTCGAAGCACACCACCGCTGCCGCGCTGGCCACGTTGAGTGACTCGACACCTCCGGCCATCGGGATGGCGATCCAGCCGGTGAGTTGCGCAGCGACGGCCGGAGAGATTCCCGACGTCTCGTTGCCCAGTACATAGGCCACCCGGGGCGGTGGTGGATCACGAAACAGGGAGGCGGCTCCCGGTGCCGAACCGGACAGCCCGAGCACCGTGAACCCAGTGGCGCGCAAGGCGGTGCAGGCCCGCTCCGCGGTGGCCGCCCGTAGGACCGGGGCATGAAAGGCGACACCGGCCGAGGCCTTGACCACCAGTGGATCGATCGCAGGAACCCCGCGGCGGGGTAGCACCACACCGTCGATTCCGGCTGCGGTCGCGGTACGCAGGATCATGCCGACGTTGGCCGGATTGGTGATCGCGTCGAGCACCAGCACCGCGGCTGGGCTGCGCAGTGTTTGCAGCGCGCCGTCCAGCGGACGCATCCGGGGAGCCACCACGTCGGCCAGCACACCCTGGTCGTGCCGGCCATTACCGGCCAGCACCTTCACCCGATGTGCCGATACGCGTTGCACCGGCACTTGCCGGTGGGCAGCCGCGTCCATGATCTCCTGCAGCGTGTCGCCTCGGGCCTGCTCGGCCACGACCACCTTGTCGACGGTCAGCGCCGAGTCGGTAAGTGCCTCCAGCACTGGTTTGCGGCCGTAGACGGTGATGAACACATCCCGTGGGCTGATGGCTTGCCGGCTGGGGGACTGATCGGAAGGTGCCACGTTGCCAGAATGGCAGGTTCGGAC
>JALZCO010000311.1 GCA_030863015.1 Actinomycetota bacterium | reverse complement strand
ATCCTGGACGACGGGGGAGACGCGACCCTGCTGGTGCACAAAGGGGTTGCCTACGAGAAGGCCGGAGTGGTGCCTGCTCCGGACGAGGAAGCCGATTCGGATGAATGGAAGGTGTTCCTTGAGGTGTTACGGGCCTCGCTGACCGCGGCGCCCGGAAAGTGGACGGCAATCGGGGAAGGCATCCGCGGGGTGACCGAGGAGACCACCACCGGGGTGCACCGGTTGTATCAGTTGGCTGCGGCGGGGGAGCTGCTGTTCCCGGCGATCAACGTCAACGATTCGGTGACGAAGTCGAAGTTCGACAACAAGTATGGGTGCCGGCATTCGCTGGTGGATGGCATCAACCGGGCAGTAGACGTACTGATCGCCGGAAAGTTGTGCGTGGTCTGTGGGTACGGAGATGTCGGTAAGGGGTGCGCGGAGTCGCTGCGGGGCCAGGGTGCCCGGGTGGTGGTGGCCGAGGTGGATCCCATCTGTGCGTTGCAGGCGATGATGGATGGTTTCACCGTCGACACGCTGGACAACGTCGTCGATCGCGCGGACATCATCATCACCGCCACCGGGAACAAGGACATCGTGACGGTCGACCACATGGCGCGGATGAAGCACCAGGCGATCCTGGGCAATATCGGGCACTTCGACAATGAGATCGACATGGCTGGTTTGGAGCGCCGGTCGGGTGCCCGTCGATTAGTGATCAAGCCGCAGGTCGACGAATGGACCTTCTCCGACGGGCATTCGATCATCGTGTTGTCCGAGGGGCGGTTGCTGAATCTGGGCAACGCCACCGGGCACCCGAGTTTCGTGATGTCGAACTCGTTTTCCAACCAGGTGATCGCGCAGATCGAGTTGTTCACCAAGCACCAGGAGTACGACCGGGAGGTCTACACCTTGCCCAAGGTGCTGGACGAGAAGGTCGCCCGGATTCACGTCGAGGCTTTGGGTGGCGAGCTCACCAAGCTGACCAAGGAGCAGGCCGAATACATCGGCGTGGACGTCGAGGGTCCTTACAAACCACCGCACTACCGGTACTGACGTACTCGTGAGTGGCATTGAGTGCCATAACACTGTTACGCACTCACGACCTCCGGAGGACCACGATGGCCTTTCCCAGCGATCTTGAGATCGCCCGTGGCGCCAGCCTCACCCCGCTGGCCGAGGTTGGCGCCGCGATGGGATTGGGTCCACACCTGCTCGAGCCATACGGCGCGCACGTCATGAAGGTCAAGCCGGCCGCCATCGACGAGCTGGCCGGGGCTCCCCGGGCGAAGTACGTGGTGGTCACGGCTGTCACGCCGACCCCGCTCGGCGAGGGTAAGACGACCACCACGGTGGGGCTCGGCCAGGGCTTTGCGCACATCGGCAAGCGAGCCACGGTGGCGATCCGGCAACCCTCGATGGGCCCCACCTTCGGGATCAAGGGTGGGGCGGCTGGCGGTGGCTACAGCCAGGTTGTGCCGATGGAGACACTGAACCTGCACCTGACCGGAGACATGCACGCCGTGACCGCGGCGCACAACCTGCTCGCTGCGTTGATCGACAACCAGCTGCACCAGCGCGACGGCGCCGACCTGGACCCGCACAGCATCACCTGGAACCGGGTGCTCGACGTCAACGACAGGGCCTTGCGCAACATCGTGGTCGGGCTCGGTACCCGGGCCGACGGCAATCCCCGGCAGAGCGGCTTCGACATCACCGCGGCCAGCGAGGTGATGGCGGTGCTCGCACTGTCCACGTCGCTGCAGGACATGCGATCCCGGTTGGGTCGGATCGTGGTCGGCCAGACGTATGACGGCAAAGCGGTGACTGCGGATGACCTGCACGCTGCCGGAGCGATGACGGTCATCATGCGTGAGGCGATCAAGCCGAACCTGTTGCAGACGCTGGAGGGCACTCCGGTTCTGGTGCACGCCGGGCCGTTTGGCAACATCGCGCACGGCAACTCCTCGGTGATCGCCGACCTGATCGGTATCCACTGCGGTGACTACCTGGTCACCGAGGCCGGCTTCGGGGCCGATATGGGCGCCGAGCGCTTCTTCAACATCAAGTGCCGCGCGTCGGGACTGCGGCCGGACGCGGCTGTGCTGGTGGCCACTGTTCGTGCACTCAAGACGCACTCTGGCCGGTACAAGGTCGGGGCCGGCCGTCCGCTGCCCGAGGACATGCTGGCGGAGAACCCCGACGACGTGCACGCCGGCGCGACCAACCTTCGCAAGCAGATCGACAACGTGCGGATCCACGGCGTGTCACCGGTGGTGGCGATCAACGCCTTCCCGACCGATCACCCGTCGGAGCACGCTGCCATCCGCGAGATCGCCGACAGCGTGGGTGCCCGCTCCGCGCTGTGCACGCACTTCGCCGAGGGCGGTAAGGGAGCCGCCGAGCTGGCCGCAGCGGTCGCCGAAGCGGCCGAGGAGCCGTCGGGATTCGCCTTCCTGTATTCCAACGACGCGACGTTGCGGGAGAAGATCCTCACCGTGGCGCTGCGGGTGTACGGGGCGCAGGGGGTGGAGTATGACTTCAAGGCATCCCGGCAGCTGGAAAGCTATGAGCGCAACGGGTTCGGAAAGCTGCCGGTGTGCATCGCCAAGACGCACCTGTCAATCTCGTCGGATCCGACGCTCAAGGGCGCGCCGACCGGATGGGTGCTGCCGGTGCGGGAGGCGCGGGCCTCGGTGGGTGCCGGATTCATCTATCCCATCTGTGGAGACATGCGCACGATGCCAGGTTTGGGCGTTACCCCCGCCGCCACTCGGATCGACATCGATTCCCGCGGCGAGATCGTCGGCCTTTCGTGATCCCTGCGCGAAGCGTTCCGCTGCTGGACTGCTCGGTCAATGACCTGCTGATCCGCTTCGCCTCGAAGCAGCCCGCGCCGGGTGGTGGCGCGGCCGCGGCGTTCACCGCCGCGATGGCCGCGGGACTGCTCGGGATGGCCGCGCGGTTCTCCACCAAGCAACTGACTGACTCCGCGGGACGGGCGGCACAGGTCGACCGGCTCCGCAACCAGGTCGCCGCCCTCGCCGAGCAGGATGTCGAGGCTTATCAAGCCGTGCTCGACGCGTTCGCACTACCCCGTGATGCTGACCCGGAGGCTCGCCGTGAGCAGATCCGGCGCACCTTGGAGCGTGCCGCCCAGGTGCCGGCCGAGATTGCCGAAGCGGCCAGTAACATTGCCATCGAGGCGGTTCAGCTCGCCGAACGGGGCAACTGCAACCTGCGTGGCGATGCCTTCACGGCGGCTATCCTGGCATCGGCCGCGGCGCGGTCAGCCGCCGAGCTGGTCCGGCTCAATGTCGAACTAGGTGATCTCGATGGTGATCTGGCCGACCGGGCAGCAGGAGTCGCTGACGTCGCCGCCGACGCGGTGGCGGTGCTGAGCCGTTCGTGACAGGCTGACATCGAATCATGACGGCAGACAGTTTCGCACTCTTTGATACTGCGATGGGCCGGTGCGGCATCGCGTGGAGCGCGCGCGGCATCATCGGTGTGCAGCTTCCCGAGGTCAACGAGGATGCCACTCGCAGAGGCATTCTGCGGCGATGTCTCGATGTTGCCGAGGCGTCACCACCACCGGCCGTGCAACAGGTGATCGACGGCATCGTCGCGCTCCTGGACGGCGAGATCGTCGATCTCTCCACCATCGAGCTCGACATGGACCGCGTCCCGCCGTTTCACCGCCGGGTCTACCAGGTCGCGCGCACGCTTGCGCCCGGCGAGACGATGACCTACGGCGAGATCGCAGCACAGCTGGGATCGCCGGGGTCGGCACGGGCGGTGGGCCAAGCCCTCGCCCGCAATCCCTTCGCGATCATCGTGCCGTGCCATCGGGTCCTCGCCGCCGGCGACAAGATCGGTGGTTTTTCCGCCCACGGCGCCACCACCACGAAGCTGCGGCTGCTGGCAGTCGAACGCGCACACATTGGGAACGCACCCACGCTCTTCGACACCACATCCCCGTTTCCCTGACTTCGTTTCGCAGGCGGCTGGGGTCAGTCCGCGTGAATGATCGTGCCCACGTGCTCGCCGTGCAGGGCCTTCGTGATGTTGCCTGGCGTGCGCCCGTTGACGATCTGGATCTCTTTCTGATGCTTGGCATGCGCCATGAGCTCGAGCACCAGTGCGTCGATGGGCAGCGCGTCGAGGTTCTTGGCCATCAGTTCGGCGGCCCCCACTCGCGCGATCAGCTCTGGGCGCGTCCCCTCCGCGGTCGCCGGGTCGCTGGTGCACACGCCGTCGACGTCCTTGACATAGATCGTCCGAGCGGCCCCGTAGGCGTCGGCCAGCAAGAATGCGCCGGTATCCGTGCGGTGCGGTGGGATCTTGCCCACCTCGGGTGGCAGCTCGTAAAGCCCGTAAGGCGGGAATCCGTTCGACACCGCGGCTTGGCTGGCACTGAGGTGCACGGCGAGCTGGTGCGCGATCGTCGCATGGGAAAGGTAGGACACACCCTGCTCGGCGAGTAACGCAGCGATGAGGTGACCATTCTGCTCGGCCTCGGAGGAGACCAGCGCGGCGAGCACGCCAGTCGGCAGGCCCAGATCGAGCCCGACGCCGAGCACGTGCCGGCCCCGGATGCCCGGTCCGGTGAGGATCAGCATCCGATGCTCGGGTAACGCCGAGCGCAGCTCCTCGACGACCGGCAGCACCGCATCGCGGCCTTTGTCCATGATCGAGCGCCCGCCGATCACTACGACGTTCAGCCAGGGCAGCAACGGGATCACCGGGCGGTCGAGGGGCCGGATGAGTTCACGGTCGAGCAGGGTTTGGCGCATAAGCGTGGACGGCACGTCCTTGGCCGCGAAGGAGGATTGGATCTGCGAGGCAGTGTTGGTCATGACGTTCTCCTGAGCTGCGTTGCGGCGGGGCAGGCAGCGGCGCTCATGCCGCGGTAATGATCGTGCCGACGTGCTCACCGGCGAGCGCGCGCCTGAGCAGTCCCGGCCGTAACCCATTGATGACCTGTACTGACTTCACGTGCCGAGCACGGCGCATGAGCTCCAAGACCGGGCGCTCGATGACGAGATCCGGCAGATCTTGATCGATCAGCTCATCGACGGTGATCTCCGGGATCAGCTCGGCACTCGGATTGGTCTTCGGATTGGCGGTGTAAAGCCCGTCCTCATCCTTGACGAAGATCATGTTACGGCAGCCGTAAACCTCCGCGATGAGATAACATCCGGCGTCGGTGCGATACGGCGGGATCACGCCCTCGCTCGGAACGCGCTGCCACATATCGTATGGAGGCATCCCGGAGAAAATTGCGGCGCCGCACTCGGCGATATACAGCGGGAGCGCGCCGAACGCCGAACCACCCACTACCGGCACCCCGTGGCGAGCCATGAGGTACCCCAGGATCTGGGCGTTCTGGTCGGCGACCGCGGCGCCCACATCAGTCAGCACACCGGTAGGCAGGCCCAGCTCAGCCGCCAGCGAATACAGGTGTCGAGCCCGGGTGCCGGCACCAGTACCGATAAGGATCTGATGGCTTCTCTTGACCGCCACCAACTCCTCCACCAGCGGATAGATCGCAACCCTGCCGCGATCGATCAGGCTCTGCCCGCCGATTTTGACCACGCTCACCTCAGGCAGGATGGCGTAATCGGCCGCCGTATCGCTCGCCTGCATGAGTTCCATGTCGTTGAGCGATCGACTCATCAGCAATGATTCCAACGAAGCTCTACTGGCGGTATCTGTCATGTGATCCTCCCCGTTCGACCACGGGCGCTGGGACTGCATCTGACGGCCTCGACGCTCATTGTTGCTATTCCCGGCCGATCTGCCTCCGAAACTCAACCCCCCGTCAGCAGGGACACCGCCAGTACGGGCTGCTGAACACGGCTGATTACCGACCTTAGACTGCGACTACCTCACCTTCGAGTCGAGCGCACAAGAATTGCTCCCGTCGTGCGTAAGGCGCAAACTCACTACAGTGATCTGCATCACAATATTTGGTGCGCCTTCCGGTCAGGCTCCAAACGATAAACGTGACGATCGCCCGCAACGGCGGTGACGATGGACAATGTGGCGCGCGGGGTGCGGCGGCTGAGTCACCGGTCGGTGGGGTCTCTGGTGTCTTCAAGATCACCACCTGCGGCCTTAGGGCAGACGTGCGTGGGGTAGACGGCGACCTCGGCGGCTTTCACGACAAACCACACCTCGGCGCCGGTCCGCAGCCCCAGTTCCACGGTAGCGGCCGGTGTGATGTCTGCTGCCAGCCCGGCCGCTCCGCGAATCCGGACCAGGGTGCCGTTGGGCTCCAACGCTGCGACGCGGTCTCGGATCACATTGCGCGGGCTGCCTTTGGGTGGATCGATGTACACGGCCACCGCGGCGGGAGTGAACACAGCGACCGCCGCCGCGCCGACGGTCGTGGATTCGCTCGCCCCGGTCAGCTCGGTGCCATCGGCGGCACGTAACCCGCCAGCGGTTGCAGTACCGGATATCAGGTTCAGTCCGGCCAACCGCGCGGCGAATGCGCTACGTGGCCGGGTGAGCACGTCACGGGTGGGGCCCTGTTCCACCACGCGGCCATCTTCAAGTACCACTACCCGGTCGGCGAGTACGAGCGCGTCGATCACCTGGTGGGTCACGATGACGGCGACCCGATCTTGCAGTACCGAGTGCAGCAGTGACCGCAAGGCGGGGGCGAACTCCACGTCCACTGCCGACAGCGGCTCGTCGAGCAGGAGCAGGTGGGGGTCTGCAGCCAGCGCCCGAGCCAGCGCGATGCGCTGAGCCTGGCCACCGGACAGCCGCCGAGGGCGCCGTTGGGCGAACTCGACCGCGTCCACCTCGGTGAGGCGGCGCATCGCCGCCGCTCGAGCCGATTGTTTGCGGGTACCGGCGGCGCGTGGACCGAACGCGACGTTGTCCAGCACCGACAGGTGCGGGAACAGCAGTGGCTCCTGGGCCAGCAGTCCAACGCGCCTGCGGTGTGGCGCCAACTGCACTCCCGCGGCGGTGTCGGTCAGTACCCGACCGTCCAGGACTATCCGTCCGGTGTCCGGGCGCAGCAGGCCGGCGATGGCGGCGAGCAGGGTGGACTTTCCCGACCCGTTACCTCCCAGCACAGCGACCACCTCGCCCGGGCCCACCCTCATCGTCGCGTCCAGCGCGAAGTCTCCGCGGCGTACCGCGACGCCGACCTGCAACCCCGCACTCACCGCAACCCCTCCGCGGAGCGTGGGCGGGCTACTGCGATCACCGTGATCGCCACCGCCACCAGCAGCAGCGACAGCGCGATTGCCGCGTCGGCGTCGACCTCGCGCTGCAGGTAGACCTCAAGCGGAAGCGTGCGGGTCACACCCTGCAGACTGCCCGCAAAGGCGATGGTGGCGCCGAATTCTCCCAGGCAGCGCGCGAAGCTGAGCACCATGCCCGATCCCAGACCAGGCAGTACCAGCGGAACGGTGATCCGCCGAAACACCGTCCACGGTGGCGCACCGAGGCTCGCGGCGATCACCTCGTAGCGTTCCCCACCGGTGCGCAGCGCCCCTTCCAGGCTCACTACCAGAAACGGCATCGCCACGAACGTCTGCGCCAGGATCACCGCCGCAGTAGTGAACGGGAGGCTCAGACCGAACGCCAGGTCCAGGGCATGGCCGGCGAACCCGGTGCGCCCCAGCAGGTACAGCAGCGCCAGGCCGCCGACCACCGGTGGCAGCACCAGCGGCAGCAGCACCACCGAGCGCAACAACCGCAGACCGGGCACTGATCCGCGGGCCAGCACCACTGCCAGCGGCCCACCGAGCACGAGACACAGCAGCGTGGACACCACTGCGGTGCGCAGCGACAGCTCCAACGCCGCAAGCGCCGAGTCGTTGGTGATCAGCTCGACAAAACGAGGCCAGGGCGCTCGCACCACCAACCCGATCACCGGCAGCACGATCAACCCGAGAGCCCCTACCGCGGGCACCCACAGTCCACCGGGGAGCCCGGTACGGATGGTGTGCGGATCCCTTGCCTGGGTCAAGAAGCAGGGCTGAAGCCGGCGGCGGTCAGCTCTCGCTGGCCCGCGGGGCCCAGGATGAACGCAACGAAGGCCTCCGCGAGCTGGGGATGCGGGGCCCCAGCGACTGCGGCGATCGGGTAGACGTTGACCGCGTCCTTGGCCTCCGGGAAGTTGATCTGCTCGACCTTTCCGGCGGCGCTGCGGGCATCGGTGATGTAGACCAGTCCGGCGTCGGCTTCCTTGGCCTGGACCTTGGCCAATACCGACCTCACGTCAGGCTCCTCGCTGGCCGGGCTCAGCTCGATGTTGGTGGCCTGCTCGATCTGGTTGGTGGCCGCGCCGCAGGGCACCTGGGGGGCACATACCAGCTCGGTGACGTCCGGCCTGGCCAGATCGGCGAATGACTGGATGCCTTTCGGATTGCCTGGGGGGACCACGATGGTCAGCACGTTGGTCGTGAACGGCTTCGCTTTGCCGGCCACCTTTCCGGCGTCGGCTACTACCTGCATCTGCTTGTCGTTGGCCGAAGCGAACACATCCGCCGGGGCACCGTTAATGATCTGGGTGGCCAGGTCTGACGAGGCGCCGAAGTTCAACCGCAGGTCAGCGCGTGGATTGGCGGCCTCGAACGCCGGCTCCAACCTGGAGAACACGTCGGTGAGAGAGGCCGCTGCCAGCACTGTGACCTGCTCGCGATCCTGGGCACCCGGCCCGGTCTGAGCCGTATCGCCAGCTCCACAGCCGGCCAGCGCCAGCCCAGCCGCCAGCGCGACCATCACCAATCGCTTCATGTTCGTCCTCCTGGGGTCTCGACCATCACCTCGGTCGACTTCACGACAGCCACTGCCAGTACCCCCGGCACGAGCCCCAGTTCGCGTACTGCCTCGCTGCTCATCAGTGAGACCACTCGATGTGGTCCGCATTGGATCTCCACCTGTGCCATCACCCGGTCGGAGATCACCTCGGTGACCAACCCGACGAAACGGTTGCGCGCTGACCGATCCACCAACGACGGATCAGGTGTGGCCTGTGCCTGGCTCTTGGCAAACGCCGCCAGCTCCGCACCATCCACCGCTTTGCGACCACCGGCATCCCGAACCGCGGTCAGTTGCCCCGAATCCGCCCACCGCCGAACAGTGTCATCACTTACGCCGAACAGCTCAGCAATCTCCGACATCCGGTAGTGCGGCACGCGAGAAAGAGTACCTCCGCAGCTGCGGAGAAAAAAGCAGCGATCTGCGGGCTGAGGTGGTGGCGCGGGGACAGCCTGGACGCCAGCGACGCTGACGAAGCGGACACCGGGACACCGCAGCCCTGAGCGCGCCTTGGGTTAGCCCGCAGCGGTGCCTTGATCGTGGTGCGGCCGGATTCGTGGACCTGCGGAGCAGTCCGGTCGGGTGAATTGATGCCGGGACAAGTCCTGAGGTCGCCCACATGTTTTCCGCGGCAGGCAACGGTGGTACTCCGGGTCGGCTGGGAATCGGGGTCTGCCACGTGCTCCCGTACCCACGTCCCGCCGACGCATGTCGACGATTCAAAACAGCGGTGGATGAGAAATGCTGTGTTGGGACCCGCTGGTCCCTACAGGCGCAACGGAAGGTGCGTTATGGCCAAGGCGGTCGGGATTGATCTGGGTACCACCAACTCCGTGATCGCGGTGTATGAGGGCGGCACGCCCCAGGTGATCGCGAACGCAGAAGGTGGCCGGACCACCCCGTCGGTGGTGGCGTTCACTGAGGGTGGGGAGCGGTTGGTGGGGCAGCTGGCCCGCCGGCAGGCGGTGCTGAACCCGAAAGGGACGATCTATTCGGCGAAGCGTTTCATCGGCCGCCGCTTCGCCGAGGTGACTGAGGAGGCAAAGGGCGTTTCCTACGACGTGGTCGCCGGCCCGGAAGACGCGGTGCGATTCTCAGTGCGCGGCAAGACCTACGCGCCGGAGGAGATTTCCGCCCAGGTGCTGCGCAAGCTGGTCGAGGACGCCTCGAAGTACCTCGGGGAGCGGGTCACCCAGGCGGTCATCACGGTCCCGGCCTATTTCAACGACGCGCAACGCCAGGCCACCAAGGACGCTGGACGGATCGCCGGGTTGGAGGTGCTGCGGATTATCAACGAACCGACCGCGGCAGCACTGGCCTATGGGCTGGACAAGAAGTCCAACGAGACGGTGATGGTCTTCGACTTGGGCGGTGGCACCTTTGATGTGAGCATCCTCGACGTCGGCGACGGCGTGGTCGAGGTTCGCGCGACTGCCGGTGACACCCACCTGGGTGGCGACGACTTCGACCGGCGACTGGTCGATCACCTCGCCGAGGACTTCCGGCGGGACACGGGCATCGATCTGCGCCGTGACGCGCAGGCGTTGCAACGGCTCTACGAGGCAGCAGAGAAGGCCAAGGTCGAGCTGTCCTCGGTGACCCAGACCCAGCTCAACCTGCCGTTCATCACCGCCGACGCGTCTGGCCCCAGGCACCTGACCACCACCCTGATGCGTGCCACCTTCGAGCAGATCACCGCCGATCTCGTGGAGCGGTGCCTGGGTCCAGTACGCCAGGCCATGTCGGATGCAAAGATCAGCGCGAACGACCTGGACGAGGTCATCCTGGTGGGTGGCTCCACCCGGATACCGGCCGTGCAGGCGTTGGTGCGGCGGTTGACCGCGGGCAAAAACCCGAACATGTCAGTCAATCCAGACGAGGTGGTCGCCGCCGGCGCCGCGGTGCAGGCCGGAGTGCTGCAGGGCGAGGTGAAGGACGTCCTGCTACTGGATGTCACCCCGCTGTCGTTGGGCGTGGAGACCCTCGGCGGGCTGATGACAAAGGTGATCGAACGCAACACCACGATCCCGACCCGGCGTACCGAGGTGTTCTCCACCGCCGAGGACAACCAGCCGGCCGTCGACGTCGTCGTCTTGCAAGGGGAACGCGAACGGGCTGCGGACAACCGGGTGCTGGGGCGGTTCCGACTGGAAAACATCCGCCCCGCCCCGCGCGGGATACCTCAGGTGGAAGTGACCTTTGACATCGACGCTAACGGCATCCTCAACGTCTCGGCGCGGGACAAGGACACCGGCGCCGAGCAGCGCATTACGATCAGTGAGAGTGGCACCTTGGACAAAACCGAGGTGGACCGCATGCTCGCCGAGGCCGAGCGCAACCGGGGCGAGGATGCCCGCATCCGCCAGCTCATCGACGCTCGAAACGAGCTCGACGCCACCGCCTATCAGGTGGAGCGACAGCTCGCTGAGCTGGGTGATGCCGTGGCCGTACACGACAAGGCCCGCGCGGAGATGCTGATCGCCGACGCGCGGGAAGCGATTAAGCAGGAGGCGCCGCTGGAGCGGCTGCGCAGTCTCACCGCGGACCTGCAGCAGATCTACCACGGTCTGTCCTCGGTGACTGCCGGTGGCGGCTTCGGTGCCGAGCCTGGAGCACCCGGTGGGCGGCCGGGCCGGGACGACGACGTGATCGACGCCGAGTTCACCGCCTGACCATGAGTGAGCCTCAGGACACGCAGAACACGCAGGCTCCCGAGCCGTCGCCGGCACCGCCCGACGTCGAGAGCAGTGCGGCCGGCAACGGCGACGCGCAACACGCCCAGCAGCTGGCCCAACAACTTGCCCAGATGCGGGACCGGTGGCAGCGGGCAGTAGCGGAGTTGGAGAACGTTCGCAAGCGCTGCCGGCGTGACGTGGAGCAGGCCGGTGC
>JALZCO010000292.1 GCA_030863015.1 Actinomycetota bacterium | reverse complement strand
CTTCGGAGGACTACCGGTACTTCCCGGAGCCCGACCTGGTGCCGATCGCCCCTGCACAGGAGTGGGTGCAGCAGCTGCGGGCGACGCTTCCCGAGCTGCCCTGGCAGCGCCAAGCTCGCGTGCAGGCCCAGTGGGGCCTGTCTGACCTCGAGTTGCGCGATCTGGTCAACGCCGGCGCGCTGGACCTCATCGCGGCCACCGTCGATGCGGGAGCGCCCGCCACCGAGGCCCGGTCGTGGTGGGTGTCGTACCTCTCCCAGCAGGCCAACTTGCGCGGTGTGGAGCTCGCCGAGCTGCCGATCACCCCGGAGCAGGTGGCACGGGTGATCGGCCTGATCGCTCAGGGCAAGTTGACCAACAACCTGGCCCGCCAGGTCGTCGATGGCATCCTCGCCGGCGAGGGCAGCCCTGACGACGTGGTCGCTGCCCGGGGCCTGGCCGTAGTGTCCGACGATGCCGCGCTGACCGCTGCCGTCGAGCAGGCGCTGGCCGCACAGCCCGACATCGCTGAGAAGATCCGGGGTGGCAAGGTGGCCGCCGCCGGAGCCATCGTTGGAGCAGTGATGAAGGCGACCGGTGGCCAAGCCAACGCCCAACGCGTGCGCGAGCTGGTCCTTGCACTCGTGAGTGCGTAACAGTGTTCCAGCACCGAATGCCACTCACGAGTTGTCCACAGTTACCGTCGTCGTCCACAGTGGGGCGGTAGAGCCCGGACATCTCGTGGCGTAGCTGCGGCAGCGTGTCCGGACGTGCCCAGACCCCACATCGTTCGCATCCGGCCTGCCCCGCACCAGGTACGGGACCTCCTTGAGTGGGAACATCGCTTGCTGGAGCAGCACGGCACTGTCAATACGCACCAGCTTGCCGGGCTCGGAGTCACTACAGACGCCATTACTGCCAACGTCGACGCCGGCCGATGGCGAGCGTTGCTGCCGCGGGTCTACACGACGACGACCGGCCTTCCTCCAAGACCGGCCAGGTTACATGCCGCGCTGCTTTACGCTGGCCCTTCGGCCATCCTGAGCCACCGCACCGCCGCGGAGGAATGGGGCATGCTGCCGGCTGAAGAAGGTCCGGTGCATGTCACGGTGCCCTATGGGTGCTCGGCGGTATCTCAACCGCCGGAGGTGGTGGTGCACCGGTCCAGGGCATTCGCGTACATCGCAGTGGCAAGCATTCCGCCCAGGACCAGCCGGGCCGACACGGCCCTCGATCTCGCCGTTGCCGAGCCGAGCGCGCGTGCGGCGATGCGTCGGCTGGTGGGTGTGGCGACCACGTGCGGCATCCCACTGATTGAGATTGAGCGACAGTTGATCGAACGCCCCCCGTACCGCTACCGCCGAGCGCTGGCGTCAGCTCTTGAACGGATGGCGGGCGGCGTGGCATCGGTGCTGGAGGACATGTATGCGCTGGACGTCGAGACCGCACATGCCATCCCCCCTGCAACGCGCCAAGTGCCTTTCATGGTGGACGGCTACCCCCTGTGGGAGGACGCGGTGTACGACCACCTCGGTGTGCCGTTGACGGTGCGGCTGGATGGCCGGGCCTATCACTCCCACCCTAAAGTCGCTTTCCGTGACCGCCGCCGGGACAACGCAGCCGAGTTGGCCGGTAGAGCGCGGCTGGTCTTCGGCTGGTGGGACCTCAGGGAGGACGCCTGCGGCGCGGCTCAGGAGGTGCTGACGGTACTGAGGCGGCACCGTTGGCACGGCCCACCCGTCCGTGCCAACGGTGCTCGTGAGTGGCATTAAGTGCCATAACACTGTTACTCACTCACGAGCACGGCGTCAGTCGTGCCCGCCGCCGGGGCCGACCGGGTCGGGTAGCACGAACACCCGCTCGTCGCTGGTGATCGGCGTTCCACCCATCTTGTTGACCGTGCCAAGCCACATCATTTGCCCGTCAGGGCTCAGCGCGGCGGCGGACACGCGGCCATAGCGTTGCAGCGGGATCTCCAATGGCTGGCCGACGAACGTGCCGCTCGGTCCGATGCCGACCGCGAACATCGGCGCACCACTGCGGAACGCGACCTGGATACGACCCAGCATGACGACGCAACCCGCAGCCCCCTTACTGGGTGGCCAGGTCCAAGAGGCTAAACCCAGCGGATTCCCCGGCTGCACACGATGCAGCAGATGATGTGCGGGTTTCTGATCAGTGATCCACAACTCGTTGGTGATCGGGTCGATGCACAGCCCCCCCGGCACGTGCAATCCGCTGACCAGCACCTTGGATCCGGCTGCGTTGCGCGGGTCCGGTCGGCCGGAGGTGTCGATCCGCAACACCTTGCCGGCCAGCGACTGCGGGTCGGTGGCTGCAGCGGGGTTACCGGCGTTGCCGGTGGCCACCAGAAGCATCCCGTGCGAGTCGATCGCGAGCGCGCCTGCGTTGCCGGTCGGGCCGCGTGGGATGCCGACCAGCACCGGCTTGGGCACGTCGCCGGGCGCGATCCGGACCACCCGGTTGTCGATGGGGGTGGTGATGTAGGCGTAGATCAGTTCGTCTTCAGCATAGCTGGGGGACAATGCAAGCCCGGTAAGTCCGCCGTCGCCCGAAGGATCCACTGCCAGAGTGCTTACCTCCTGAGTCGGCCGCTCCCGCTGCACACGCAGGATCCGCCCCGTGAGGCGCTCCGCGGCCAAACCCACCAGTGCCGAGCCCGGCAGCACGACCAGCGCGGAGATCGGTTCCAGACAGGTCGCAACCACCTGCGGGTCCGGATCGACGCAGCCCTGCGGTGGGCCAGGCGATGGCCGGCTGTTCGGGCCCGGCCCGGGTGCCCCGGGCGGCCTCGGAATCTCCGGCCTCGGATCGGCCTGTGGG
>JALZCO010000269.1 GCA_030863015.1 Actinomycetota bacterium | reverse complement strand
GACTTAGCGATGAGAGGGACCTCGACGAGACCATTCCGGCGGCTATTGCTGCATTGGCGTTCCTGGGGCTCGGCGACGGCAAAACTTACGCATCCAGACTTCTTCGTCCCGGATCCGGATTGTATTTGATAACGAGTTCCGGTGTGGTGGACGGGCACGGTTGCGTGTGGGTCATTTCCATTTCGCTGTCGTCACCGTCACCTGGATCGGCTTCGCTGTCCTGGCAAGCTCGGTTGTATCCCAGCCCCTGATCCCCCCAGTCAGTCCTTGATGATCCGGCACAACACATCGCCTGCCATTCGCTCTTTCAGCCAAGTACGACCGCCATCCGGCAACGTGCGCTTGCGGCGTCTCTAGAACACTGCGTGACTGGGTATTGCACGCCTCGTTGATCACTGCGGGGGTGGTGGGTGATGAGCTGGTATCTGGGCTCGACGTCTGACCGGGACACGCACTGCGGCGAGTTGCAGTGCGACGGCACTGTGACGGCTGTGTGCGGTGCGGTGTTCGTCCTGTGTCTTACCTGCACGGCAACGGTCCGGCGCTGCCTGATCGCCCGCCCGATCCCGACCGAGTTTGTCCGTACTGCTACCGCGGCCGTCGGCGCACCACTCGATAACGCATCGACAAACCGTGTGCACAACCGGAATTGGGACCGATGCCCACAGGTTTGCTGAAGGTCGGTGGGTTATCGCGAGCAATCCTGGTGATTCAGTCGAGCACCGCTGGCTGAAGGGCAGATCCTGTGCAGGTGGATTGAGTGCCTGCCTTGCTGGCGTCAGTAGCCCACGCCTGAACCGAGCACCAACGCCATTGCAGGGATGAACTCTCGTGGCACGTGAAGTGCTGACTGACCTCGCCAGGGTCCGCAACACCCAAGATGGACAAGCTGGGGCCCGGCCCGCACCAAATGCCCTGGCGCTTTTCTCGGCCTCGGCCCAAAATGTGCGCAGGTCTCACGCCGTTTGCATCATGATCACGGTACTCGACAATCGGACGTGCAATGCATCTTCGGCGTGTCGCCTTACCACGAGCCATAAGTAACGAGGGCGCTACCCCTGGCTGCCGGGTGTCTAAGGGTCGCCTAATCTATCCGCTCGTGGAAGAAGTGGATCACAACTCTGGGGGCCGTCAAGACCCGGACGGTCCAGTGGTTGGCTTGACCGGGGCCCGATTCGGCGGTGCGGCGGGACGTCGTAGCCGGGCGGCAGCTGAGTCGCCAGACGACGACGATGCTGTTGCGACTCAACAGCACCGTGAAGGCCAGGTCGTGGGCCTGACCGGTGCCCGGTTGCCGTCTATTTTGAACCGTTGGCGTGACGTCGGGGGCGAGCTGCTGCACCAGCTCCTGGCGGTTCCAGAGCGCGACCCCCAGCAGCAGGCCGCGGACGCTACCGACCTACAGCGCTCACTCGGTCAGCGGCAGCAGGCCGCCCCGCAGCCCGATATCACCCAGCCGGTGCCCGAGCCGGCCTGGGTCCACCACGTTGACTGCGACAGATCCAAGGAGACCTTCGAGTTGGTGCGGCCTTACTTTTGGACCGGGGGACGAACCGCATCGCCGGTTGACCTCGCGGTGGAGACCCTGGTCTCGGCGACTGGTCGACCAGTCGACCCTGCGGCCCCTTTAGAACACCGCACGATTCTTGGGCTTTGCGCCACTCCGCATTCGGTCGCCGAGCTCGCCGTGCTGCTGAAGGTGCCGCTGGGAGTGGCCCGCGTGGTGCTGGGAGACCTGGCCGCAGCGGGCAGCGTCGCGGTACATCGCACGGTGGGCTCGGCTGACGCCGCATCAGACGTTGCCCTGATGCAGCGGGTGCTTGCCGGCCTGCAACGACTTTGACCGGGTGTTGGGTGTTCCCGGTTGGTAGGCGCGCAACCAGCCGGGACGACAAGGGGTGCACCACGCCGGAAGCGGGCAGGACGGGCGGAGTAACCTAGAGTAGTCGCCGCGACACAGCAGGTTCGATCCCAGACGCCGTTGAGGCGGGTCGCTGGGTTTCCACGAGAAGGATATGGAGTCTTTGTTGATGCCTTGGACCTCGGCACGCGTGGCCGGTTCGGTGCTAGCTGCGGTGATGGCCACACTGGTCATCGCTGCGCCGGCAAGCGCTCAAGCGCCGACACCGCCGCCCAAGAGCCCTGGGGTGGGAGCGTCCACCATGGTCGCCTGCGGAATCAGTTATCCGGACAAGGACTTCAGTAGCTGGGTGACCTTCCCGGTCACGACCGTGACGTTGCGCAGTGGTCCCAGCAATTCCTGTATCCAGACCGGTCAGGGGACGCCCGGCCAGCTCGCCGACTACCTGTGCTACACCCCCGGAGAAGGTGGCACCTGGACCTTCCTGCGCAGCGTTTCTACCGGAGACCAGGGTTGGGTTCGAGACGACCTGCTGCCCGGCAACGGCAGCCAAGTGCCATGCGAAAACAACCCGCCACCAGCGGCTGTCAACGGGGCATGACACAGCGTGGATGAAGACGGCGGCGGATGCTCGCTACACGGCAAGGCTGCGCAGGACTAGCAACGGTCCCTCTCCGACCGCCCTATCATCCTGTCTGCGCCCGGCCTACCACTGTCTGTACCAGTGCTGTGTAGTTCGGTGATGGCTTGGAGTTCGCGTCGACGACGACTGCCAGGTGACCGCTGTTGTTGATGCTGTGTTTATGACGGGCTTCGAGGAGAGTTAAACACCGACCGAATCTAGAAATGTTACGGTGACAGGTTGATTACGTGGTGGGCGTTGTCATCCTGCCGCGCTTCGGCGAGTGCCTTTCTCAGGATCAGTGTCGTGTCCGGGTTCACCACGCCGGTTCGGTCCACCTGTATGTCGAGTTCGGGCCGACTGTATAGCTTCCGCCACCGCTATGGCGTTCACGTCCGCGCAGTGCCAAATCGAAGACCGCGACACACCACGGTGCGGATCTGGAATCCGGTCACCGGCACACCACTCACGCCACTGCGGGTCGCAGGCTCCTTGCCCTACCTCGTCGTGGGTCCACGACGATTGCGCCGCTGGGGTGGAAACCGAAACCTGCTCACCGGATGGAACAGGCGGTTGCTTCGATCGGCCGGCCAGGCTTGCATTTTCATGATCTCCAACACACCGAGAACACGCTTGCCGCGCAAACTTACGTCAGCACCACGGACCTCATGGTGCGGATGGGTCAAAACAGTTCCCGTGCGGCGCTGATCTACAGCGCCTTCACGGCAGGTAGACCAGGCGATCGCCAACAAGCTGAGTGCGCTCATCGAGGGCGTCAGCAGCACGGTCAAGGACCCAATGACGGCGAAGAGGACGGCGCGTCTGGAGCTTTAGTACCAGCGGGCTAACAGCACGCAGGCAGAACGCCAGTAAAGTGGACTGCTAATTACAAAGGCCCGGGTCTACAGAGAAAATCTTCCCCTGGCCTTTGTAATGGAGCGGGTGACGTGAATCGAACCCGCGTCTAGAGCTTGGGAACCTCTATGCCGCCCTGGTACAGGCTTTGACCCGCGGCAGGCGGTGGTCAGGAGTGACCGCTGTGACCGTTGCTGACCCCCTCTTGTGGCACGAGCGTGGCACGGCGCACCGTCCTGACTCGACGGCTGCTGCGGGCAGTGCGTCTACCAAGTAACAAGCTTTAACCACTCTTATGTAATTCGACGGATAGGTCGACCTGGACGCTTCATTCCGTTCCCTTTGCACCTGCTTGGCAACTCGGCCCAGCTTCGTGATGATCTCCACGACATCAAGAGATCGATTGTCCGAACCCAAGGCGCTGCAAGGATGTGGCTGAAGGCCCGGGCTGTTGTTCAGCAGGGTAGGCCCACTTGGACAAACGCCGAGCAGTGTCAGTGAGGGCGTCACGACAGACCGTTCGTGCGGAAGTCACCCCGCAGGGGTGAAGTCGCTGACCCACATGCTTACAAAGCGAAGCCGGAGACGGATCGTGCTCGGACTGACGGGGTCATCGTCACTAAGCGTGGTCGATCGGACCCGATGGATTCCACATCCTTGCCACGGTGTCCACAGCCTTGGCGAGTTGTCCACATGATGTGGATGCCGTTCTCGCCGGGCCGTCCCTACGGTGTCGCACCGTGAGTCAGACACCGATGTATGGCCAGCCGCATGGCGAGCGCATCAAAAGCTGATATTTCTGCCAGTGAGGCTGGCACGTAAGGAGGTCGGTCTGAGATGGCCGCAGCGGTAGGCACAGCGGGCAAGGTAGATAGTCCAGTGCCGTCGGGGTCGCAGTGAGCGGGGAGGAGGAGTTGATCGCTGGGCGTTATCGCCTGATCTCGCGGCTGGGCAGTGGGGCGATGGGGGTGGTGTGGCAGGCGCGCGACGAGCACCTATACCGCACCGTTGCGATCAAGCAGCTGGTGCTGTCATCGAGCCTAAGCGACCTCGAGACTAAGGAGGTCAACAGCCGGGCGATGCGGGAGGGCCGTATCACCGCCCGAGTGCAGCACCCGCACGTGGTCACGGTCCATGACGTGGTGGAACACCATGGCCAACCATGCCTGATCATGGAGTATCTGCCGTCCAGGAGCCTGGCTACGGTGCTGTCCATCCACGGTGTGCTGGCGCCCGACATTGTCGCCGGTATCGGTAGCCAGATTGCCTCCGCGCTGGCCGCTGCGCACCAGGCGGGCATCCTGCACCGGGATATCAAGCCGGGCAACGTGCTCCTCGCGGATGACGGCACGGCCAAGATCACCGACTTCGGTGTCTCCCACGCCGTAGGTGACCTCACCGTGACCGCCACCGGGATCCTGGCTGGGACACCCGCCTACCTGGCCCCGGAGGTCGCCCAGGGCAACAGCGGTGGCTTCCCCTCGGATGTGTTCTCGCTGGGCTCCACGCTCTACACCGCGCTGGAAGGCATGCCGCCGTTTGGACTCAGCGACAACCCGATTGCCTTGCTGCACCGGGTGGCCGCGAGTGAGATCACTCCTCCCCAGCGGTGCGGTGCGCTCACCCCGCTAGTGCTTCGCCTACTGGAACGCGAGCCCGAACACCGCCCCACCATGCAGCAGGCTCGGGATGCGCTGGCCACTCTCGGCGCTGGCCTGGCGGGATCCCCCGGCGATCTGTCCGCGCCCACGCTGGCGCTATCCCGATTTGACCCGCTCTTGGAACCGGTCGGCAGCTCCCAGCAGACGCTC
>JALZCO010000239.1 GCA_030863015.1 Actinomycetota bacterium | reverse complement strand
GCCGTAGCAACTTAGCAGGCACCTCGAGCTGTGATCCCGCGGTGGAAGCGTGCGTCATCCGACCCGGATGCTCGATAAGCGACTCCACTCCGCCCAAGGACTCGGCCAGAGTGAACATCCGGGTACGTGCGCACACGGTCAGCGCTGCTTGAGCGCCACCGCGGAGGCTGAACGAGACCATCCCGCCGAACCGGCGCATCTGCTTGGCAGCCACCTCATGACCGGGATGGGTATCCAAACCGGGATAACGGACGTCGATCACCTCCGGGTGCGCCTGCAGCGCTGCAACGACCCGCTCAGCGTTGTCGCAGTGTCTCTCCATGCGCACTGCGAGGGTTTTGATTCCCCGCAAGGTCAACCAGGCATCGAACGGCCCGGGCACCGCACCCGCGCCGTTCTGCAGGAAGGCCACCTGCTCGTCGAGCTCTCCGTCGTCGGTCACCAGCGCGCCACCGATGACATCGGAGTGCCCGCCGAGGTACTTCGTGGTCGAGTGCAGCACCACGTCGGCACCGAGTCCAAGCGGAGTCTGCAAGTAGGGCGATGCAAAGGTGTTGTCCACTATCAGGCGGGCTCCGGCCTCATGCGCGACCCCAGCCAAGGCCACGATGTCGGCGATGGACAGCAGCGGGTTGGTCGGTGTCTCGCACCACACCAAACGCGTGGTCGGGCGTATCGCAGCGCGCACGGCGTCGACATGCGACAGCGCGACGGCGGTGTGCTCAACTCCCCAGTGCCGGAACACCTTGTCGATCAGACGGAAGGTGCCGCCGTAGGCGTCGTCGGGGATGATCAGGTGATCTCCGGGCTGGCAGGTCGCACGCAGCAGGGCGTCGGCTGCGGCCATTCCGGACGCGAAGGCACGCCCGTACCGGCCACCCTCGAGCGCGGCAAGGCAGGTCTCCAGCGCGGTTCGGGTGGGGTTACCGGTGCGGGCGTATTCGTAGCCCTCGCGCAGTCCGCCCACACCGTCTTGGGCGAAGGTGGACGTGGCATGGATAGGCACGATCACTGATCCGGTGTGCGGATCCGGATTCTGCCCGGCATGGATAGCGCGCGTGGAGAAGCCTGTCACCTCGCCAGCCTACGGTGAGCTGTTGTCGTTGCGATCTTCGGTTGGGCCCTCGACTCGGATCACCACTGTGCCGGCGATCTTGTCTGCGAAGGTTTGGCGATTGGCGTCCCACAGCGGCCACAGGTAACCGACGAAGAACTCCAGGCTGTGGCACAACTGCCGCAACACTGCCCTGCCGAATCCGATCGGCTGACCAGTCTTCATCCCCACCAGCTTCGTCCCTGCTCCCTGGCGTCCAAAGCTTTGCCCCGTGGCGCCCTGCCGGTAGCAGGAGTTCCAGCCGATGAAAGCGAACAATCCGAGATAACCCACGGCAGTGAGCATCGGGCTCAACGCCACGGTCCCGGTGGAGACACCGATGGTGAACAGGACGTTCAAGGCGATCACCGGGATCACGTAATCGATCAAGGAGCTGATCGCCCTGCTCCCGAAGTCCGCCAGCGGCCCGGGCACTGCAGCGACTTCAGCCACATCGCAGTCGGACTGACCGCAGGGCGGTGTACCGACCCATTGCTGCTGCGGGATTTCGAACTCTGGAGTTTTGAGCTCCGGACTTTCGAGTTCCGGTTGTACACCGTCGATCGCCGAGCTGCAGTCAGCCTGGGGGTCGGCCGGTTGCCGGACGAGGGGGGGAGGTCTCCCGAACTGTGGTGGGGGTGCCAATCGCGGTAATCGTCCGAACTGTGGTGGGGGCGCAAGCTCCTCCGGGGAGCCGATGAGCCGCCGACGTTGTTGGTCAGGTGGATGTAGCACCGGGATCGGACCGGAAAGGGGGGGCTGTATCGCAGCGGGCCCAGACACTTGTTGGGTATCGGTTGGCTCCATTTGTCCGTTCGTCCCGGACCGAACCTGCTCGTCTGCGTAGGGATCCTGATGCAGCGGCTGGGGAGTAGTCATCGGGTTCGGACTCCCTCCGATCGGTGGCCGGGCACGTTCGTGCGCGGTCACGCTAGCGGATCCCTCTAACTCGTCCTCAGCGCCCGGCCAGGAACCCGAGCACGTCTTGACGGGTGACCACCCCCGCCGGCTTGCCGTCGATAAGGACCATGGCTCCGTCGGCGTCAGCCAATACCTGCATCAATGACCGGATCGACTCGCCACCACCGATCGTCGGCAGCGGCGCAGCCATGTGGCCCTCGATCCGGTCGGCGAGTTGCGCGTCTCCGGCGAACAGGGCCTGCAGCAAGGTGCGCTCATTGACGGCGCCGATCACCTCGGCCGCCATCACCGGCGGCTCGGCCGCGACCACCGGCAGCTGGGAGACCCCGAACTCGCGCAGGATCATCACAGCCTCGGCGACCGTCTCGTTCGGATGGGTGTGCACCAGCTTCGGCAAGGCGCCATCCTTACCGACCAGCACATCGGTGACGGTCGCTCCCGAAGAGTCCGGGGGCAAAAAGCCGTGGGAGGCCATCCAGGCATCGTTGAAGACCTTGGCGAGATATCCGCGGCCGCCGTCGGGAAGCAACACCACGACCACTGAGTCGGGGGCTGCCCGTTGTGCCACCCGCAGCGCGCCGACGACAGCCATCCCGCCGGATCCACCCAGC
>JALZCO010000238.1 GCA_030863015.1 Actinomycetota bacterium | reverse complement strand
ATTCCGGCGTACACCTTCGCCCGGAAGTTCCCGGACGGGAGCATCTCAACGTGGCCGCGAGGACGGCTTCGACGACCGGGCATGAACAGAGAGTAGCGCGACTGAATCCATGAATGATTCCACGACTCACCACACGACGAGCCCCGCAGAGCATCGTCGCTGGCCAACCTGGTGCCCCCGGCAGGATTCGAACCTGCGCTCCCGCCTCCGGAGGGCGGTGCTCTATCCCCTGAGCTACGGGGGCATGCCGATCGTTGAAACGCCGCAGAGCGTACCGCATCGACTGCCCGCGTCCTGCGGGCAGAGCGGGACTCAGCTCGGCGGTGGTAGCGGTTGTGCCCCTCGCTGGGCGATCAGGTCGGCCATGTACTTGCTCTCCGCGCCCTGCGAGATGATGATCTTCTCGGCGAGGTTGCGCACCTGAGCCGTCTCGGCATGCTCCGCGGCGTAGGTGGCCATCGGCACCCCGCCTTGGTGGTGTCGCAGCATCAGTTGGAGGAACAGCACGTCGAACTGCACGCCGCTGGCCGCCCGCAACTGCTCCAAATCAGCGGGCGACGCCATTCCGGGCATCGTCGCCACCCCGTCGATACCGTGCCCGCCATGCGTCATCCCCGGCATCGAGAAGCCCGGCATCCAGGTCATGTGCAGGCTAGTAGGCAGTGGCGCGGCGTTCCACAGGCTGAGCCAGCCCTGCATCCGGCCCACCTGCTCGAGCTGGCTGGTCTCGATGTCGAAAGCGAGCGATTGGATCGCGAGATCGGTGCTGCGGTCCCGGGCCATGCCCGCCATCAGTACCGCTTGGCGATGATGCACCGACATGTCTTGGGCGAAGCCGACGTCCACCGGGCCGCCTTCGGACCGTACCCCAGCCCCAACCCCGCGCTGCACCAACATGCCCAGCGCTGCCCCGAGCAGGAGCACGACGAGCACCGCAGCGCCGAACGCGCCCAGGCGACTCCAGCTCGGGCCGAACCGCTTCCCGCTGACCAACGCTTCAGCACTCTGAGGACTTCCGCTGCCTCCGGCATGGGGGCTGGTCTGGGTCGATGTTTCCGCCACGGCGTGCGTCACTCGCCCGCGGGCGGGGCCGGCGGTGCTTGCTCACCTGAGCCCTGCTGCCCTGCAAAGTCCATTGGAACAGCGTCCGGGCCGGGCGGCGCGGCGACAAAGGGCGGTGGCTGCGCCGGATCGAAGCGGCCGGTAAAGACATCGCAGCTGGCCCCGATCTCGGGGTAGGTGTACTGGTTGAGCCGCAGCGACTGGATGAACTGGCCGATCCGCTCGTCGGCGGGATCCGTGAGCTTGAGCTGGTGACCCCAGGACTGCAGGGAGATTGGCGAGTTCAGGCCTGGATAGGGCGAGAGCATGATGTAGCTCTCGCCCTGCACCCGGTCCCGCAGCGATTGCAGCGCAGGGCCGGTGATCTGGTCCGGGTTGTAGGCGATCCAGACCGCGCCGTGCTCGAGGGCGTGGACCATGTTCTCGTTACGCACCGCAGTCTCGTAGACCACGCCATTGCAGGCCGCCCACGTTGCGTCATGCGGACCGCCGAACGGGGGGCTCTGGTCATAGGCCACCCGCTTGTCAGGACCGATGTGCCCTCGGTTCGCCTCGCCGTAGTTCTGTGTGACGATGCCCTCGATCTGGATCGAGGGGTCCTTGTTGTCCGCCCTGGGAGTGAAGGCGTGCCGGTCCTCGTACCGAGTGAACAGGTAACCGAAGATTCCGATCGCGAACACCAGCACGACGACGACCGCGGCCACCATGCCCCACGGTTTGGGCTTGGTCGAGGTCACGACCGAACGGGCGTTGCGCACCGCCTTGCTGCTCTTGCCACTGGGCATGCCTGCCTGGCCCCCTCCGGTGGATTCGCGTACGGGCGGCCAGTCTAGGGATCCATTACTCGGACCGTCCGACCGGTTCGGCGTCCACGCCCGACGGCTCCTTAGACTCCAAGAGGTGACTCCCGCTGCGCTCGCCGAGCTGGTCCGAACCGTCGCCCACGACGTGCTGACCAGCCGCGGTCTCGACCCCGCCGTGCTCCCAGCTACGGTGACCGTCGAGCGGCCGCGCGATCCCGAGCACGGCGACTACGCCACCAACCTGGTGTTGCAGACAGCCAAATTGGCCGGAGTACCACCTCGGGAACTCGGCGGATGGCTGGCTGAGGCCCTGGCGCAGCGTCCCGCGGTGCGCTCGGCCGAGGTCGCCGATCCCGGCTTTCTCAACCTGCGGTTGGCGGCCGGCGCCCAGGGCGAGATGGTCGCGCAGGTACTCGCTGCCGGCGCGCGCTTCGGAGCCGGGCAGGACCTGGCCGGCCACCGGGTGAACCTCGCATTCGTCTCGGCCAATCCCACTGGTCCACTGCACCTGGGCGCCACCCGCTGGGCGGCGGTCGGTGATGCGCTGGGCCGGATCCTCGCCTTCGCGGGCGCCGCGGTGACGCGCGAATACTACTTCAATGACGCTGGCGCGCAGATCGACCGATTCGTCGCGTCGTTGGTGGCAGCCGCAAGTGGGCAACCCATCCCGGCCGACGGTTACCACGGTGACTACATCGACGACATCGCCACCGAGGTGGTGCGCCGCGAACCCGGGGCGCTACAGGCCGCTGACCGCGACGAAATGTTTCGCCGGGTCGGCGTCGGCCTGATGTTCGACACGATCAAGCGCTCGTTGCACGAGTTCGGCACCGACTTCGACGTCTGGTTCCACGAGCAGTCCCTGCATGACTCTGGTGCGGTGGATGCGGCTGTTGCCCGGCTCAAGGACTCCGGGGCGCTGTATTACGCCGACGGCGCGTGGTGGCTGCGGTCCTCACAGTATGGCGACGACGAGGACCGCCCGGTCGTCAAAAGTGACGGAGCACCCGCCTACATCGCCGCGGACATCGCCTACTACCTGGACAAACGAAGCCGCGGGTTCGACTTGTGTATTTACCTGCTTGACGCTGACCACCACGGCTACATCGGCAGGCTCAAAGCGGTCGCCGCCGCACTCGGTGACGACCCGGCTACCGTCGAGGTGCTCATCGGGCAGCTGGTGAACCTGGTGCGTGAGGGCACCGCAGCGCGGATGAGCAAGCGCGCGGGCACCGTGGTGACGATGGTGGACCTGGTCGAGGCGGTGGGAGTCGACGCCGCGCGCTATGCGCTGATCCGGTCCTCGCATGCCTCATCGATCGACATCGATCTTGACCTGTGGTCCAAGCGCACAAACGACAACCCGGTGTTCTACGTGCAGTACGCGCATGCCCGGCTGGCGTCACTGGCTCGCAACGCTGCCGATCTCGGGATCAGCTCTGAGGATGCCCAGCTCGGGCTGCTAGGTCATGAGCGGGAGGGCGAGTTGATCCGCACGCTAGGCGAGTTCCCACGCATCGTGGCCTCGGCCGCCCAGCTGCGGGAACCACACCGGGTGGCCCGCTACCTGGAACAGCTGGCCGGCGCCTACCACCGGTTCTACGATAGCTGCCGGATCCTTCCGCTGGGTGACGAGCAACCAGGCCCGCGCCACGCTGCCCGGCTGGCACTGAGCGATGCGACCCGGCAAGTGCTGGCCAACGGCCTTGGCTTGCTCGGAGTGACTGCACCGGAGCGGATGTGAGGGCCCACCCCGCCGGGCCACGCCACGCCGACGTGCTGGCCCCGTCCTCCACTGCAGGTCCGTGCCCGGCCGGGCCCGCCGAGCTCAATGTGCTGTACCCGGCGGTATGGCCGCGCGGGGCGCGCCGCGGCGACGACGGCGCGGTGCGCCTGGCCGGGGTGGAGGTCGGCGAACTCACTGAGACTTATGGCACCCCGCTGTTCGTGGTTGACGAGGCGGACTTCCGGGCCCGCTGCGCCGAGCACGTGGCCGCCTTCGGCGCTGCGCAGCGGGTGCACTACGCGGCCAAGGCCTTCCTGTGCTCCGAAATCGCTCGCTGGGTTGCCGACCAGGGCCTGAGCCTGGACGTGTGCACCGGCCCCGAGCTCGCGCTGGCCCTGCACGCCGGCTTCCCCGCGCACCGGATCGCGATGCACGGCAACAACAAGTCCACCGGTGAGCTCACCGCCGCGGTGGCGGCCGGAATCGGTGCGGTGGTGCTCGATTCCTTCCTGGAGATCGCACGCCTGGACCACATCGCCCGCCGGCACGGCGTGGTGCAGCCGGTGCTGATCCGGGCGACTGTCGGGGTTGAGGCGCACACCCACGAGTTCATCGCCACGGCGCACGAAGACCAGAAGTTCGGGTTCTCGCTGGCTGCTGGGGACGCAGCCGAGGCCGTCCGTCGAGTGCTCAAGTCCGACGGGCTGCGGCTGGTGGGACTGCACAGCCACATCGGCTCGCAGATCTTCGACTCCGACGGTTTCGAGCTGGCGGCGCAACGGATGGTCGGTCTGCTCGCGGCGATCCGGGATGAGCACGGTCCCGACCCCGTCTCCGACATCTCCACCTTGGATCTCGGCGGTGGGCTGGGGATCGCCTACACCGCAGACGACGATCCACCGCCACCGGCCGCGCTGGCTGCACATCTGCGGACCGTCGTGGACGCCCAGTGCCAAGCGGCCGGCATGCCAACCCCGGAGCTGGCCGTCGAGCCGGGGCGCGCGATCGTCGGACCTGGCACTGTGACCCTGTATGAAGTCGGCACCATCAAAGATGTCACGGTAGGGGCATCAACCCGGCGGCGCTACGTCTCGGTAGATGGCGGGATGAGCGACAACGTGCGCACCGCGCTGTACGACGCGCGCTACGACTGCCGGCTGGTCTCGCGCCGCTCCGAGGCACCGCCTGCACTGTCTCGGGTGGTCGGTAAGCACTGCGAGTCCGGTGACGTGGTGGTCCGGGACTGCTGGTTACCCGAGGATCTGGCACCGGGTGATCTGGTGGCTGTTGCGTGCACCGGCGCGTACTGCTACTCCATGTCCAGCCGATACAACCTCGTGCCTCGCCCAGCGGTGGTTGCGGTGCGCGACGGTGCGCATCGATTGCTGCTGCGCCGCGAGACGATGGCGGATCTGCTGTCCCTGGAGACGGAGGGCGGGGTCACGTGACGCTGCGGGTGACGGCCGACCCATCCTGGCCCGGCGTGATCGAGGCCTATCCGGACCGGATCCGGGTCCTTCCGGGCTGCCGGGTGGTGACCCTGCAGGAGGGCGGTACCCCACTGGTGCCTGCGCGCACGCTGTCCGAACGCACCGGCTGCGAGGTGTTGCTCAAGGTCGAGGGCGCCAACCCCACCGGCTCGTTCAAGGACCGCGGGATGACCCTTGCGGTCACTGAAGCGCTGGCCCGCGGTGCTGAGGCGGTACTGTGCGCCTCAACCGGCAACACCGCCGCCTCTGCCGCCGCCTACGCGGCACGGGCCGGGATACCCAGCGCCGTGCTGGTACCCCGCGGCAAGATCGCGTTGGGCAAGCTGGCGCAGGCTACCGCCTACGGTGCGCGAATCCTGGCCGTGGACGGCAACTTCGACGACTGCTTGGAGCTGGCCCGCAAGACTGCCGCCAGCTACCCGGTGACTGCGCTGGTGAACTCGGTCAACCCGGTGCGGCTGCAGGGGCAGAAGAGTGCCGCGTTCGAGATCTGCGACGTGCTGGGGCGCGCCCCTGACGTGCATTGCCTGCCGGTCGGCAACGCCGGCAACATCACGGCCTACTGGATGGGATACACGGAGTACCACGCCGATGCCCTGGTGCCCGGGCGGCCGCGGATGTTCGGGTTCCAGGCTGCCGGTGCCGCGCCACTGGTGCACGGCGCGCCGGTGTCACATCCGGACACCATCGCCACCGCCATCCGGATCGGTAGCCCGGCCTCCTGGAGTGGCGCGATGCGGGCCCGGGACGAATCCGAAGGACTGTTCGAGGCGGTCACCGACGACCAGATCCTCGCCGCCTACCGGCTACTGGCCGGGCAGGAGGGCGTGTTCGTCGAACCGTCCTCGGCCACCTCGGTGGCGGGACTGCTGCGAGTCGCCGATGACGGGCGGTTGCCCCGGGCGTCCCTGGTGGTGTGCACTGTGACCGGGCACGGGCTCAAGGATCCTGACACCGCCCTACGCGGCATTCCCGAGCCCGAGCCCATGCCGGTCGATCCGGCCGCGGTAGCCGCCGCATTGGATCTTTTGTGAGCCATTCGGTGTTGCAGGTACGGGTACCGGCGTCAACCGCCAACCTCGGACCGGGATTCGATGCGCTCGGACTGGCACTGGGCCTCTATGACGAGGTCGAGGTAGCTCTGGCGCCATTTGGCCTCCGGGTCGAGGTCCGCGGCGAGGGCGCCGGGCAGGTGCCGACCGACGAGACGCACCTGGTGGTCCGCGCGCTGCGAGCCGCATGCGCGCGGTGCGGTTACCGGGCCGACGGCTTGGTACTGCGCTGTCACAACCGGATCCCACACTCCCGGGGACTGGGCTCGTCAGCAGCGGCTGCCGTCGCTGGGGTGCTCGCTGGTTACGCTCTGGCGGGAATGCAGCCGGACGAGGCGGCGTTGGACCTGGCGGCTGGGTTCGATGGGCATGCCGACAATGCCGGGGCCAGTCTGCTCGGCGGCTTGGTGATCTCTTGGCACGACGGGCAGGCTTTTCGGGCCGTCCGCCTGGAGCCGCATCCGGACGTCATCCCCGTCCTGCTGGTGCCGGAGCTGACGTCCTCGACCGAGATCACCCGTGGGTTGCTGCCTGCCGCGGTGCCGCACACCGATGCGGCTTTCACCGCTGGACGCGCCGCGCTGGCCGTGCACGCGTTCACTGCGGCCCCGCAGCTACTGCTGGCCGCTACCGAGGATCGACTGCACCAGGCTTACCGCCGCGGAGCTTATCCGGTGACGGGGCGGTTAGTGGACACGTTGCGCGCGGCCGGAGTGCCCGCTGCGGTCTCAGGCGCGGGGCCGACGGTGCTCGCATTGCCTGGCCGGGCGCAGCTACCGGCTGTGGTGGACACCACCGGCTTCACCTGCTTGCAGCTTGATGTGGCGCGCGACGGTGCCACCGTTGAGTGGAGGTGAGCCACCTGTCCGCGGGCGTGTTGTTGCCGCAGCGGCGCTGTACCGTTAGTCTCGGAGGCGTTCAGACACCGTGTGCATGGGCGCCGGTGCCCAGTTCGGGGCCCTCTCACCCGGGCAATTATCTCCCGCCTCCGGTTCCACCGCAGCGGGAAGGCTGGCACCCACACCCCTGCCGCAGTTGAACATGTCCCGTGCCGGTCGGCTCGACACCGATGTCGTGGTGCGCAGAGCCCCCGCATCGGACCACGCGCCGTCCGCATACCGCCGGACGGCGAACAGGCTGGCCCGAGCTGCGTCTCGGACTGGTTAGGAAGGACCTGTGTGAGCGACATTAATCTGTTGGGCAGCGATGTTCCCGCTGTGACGTCTTCGGACGAGCGGCAGGCTGACGATGCTGCATCGACTGCTAAGGCTGCGTCTTCTGCAACCTCTTCAGACGACGGAACCGCTCCGCGTCGGCGTGGTGGGTTGTCCGGGATGGTGCTGGCTGATTTGCGCAAGCTGGCCGGCCAGCTGGGGATCTCCGACACCGCCGGTCTCCGCAAGAACGACTTGATCTCCGCGATCAAGGAGCGCCAGGGCTCTGTTCCCCGGCAGCGGCACGCCGATGCTGACCAGCTCCCGCTGGAGAGTCCGGCGTCACCTGCGTCGCGGCAGGAGACCACTGCATCTCAAGCGGCGGTCCAGGCTGAGACCCAGACCGGAGCCCCAAGCGACCCCCAGGTAGGGGAGCAGCAGGTCGCCCCGCCCGAGCCGCTGACCGGCGACCGGGATCAGCAGGAGCGGGGGAATGAGCAAGAACGGGACGAGCAGGAGCGGGACAGCGAAAGTACGGACCGATCCCGCAATCGGCGTCGTCGTCCTGTCCGCGCCGGTGAGGTGCCGCGCTCGCCGAGCGATCAGGCCCCAAGCGATCAGACCCGGACCGATCAGACTCGGACCGATCAGACTCGGACCGATCAGACTCGGACCGATCAGACTCGGACCGATCAGACTCGGACCGATCAGGCCCCGGGAGTCCAGGGCCCGGGTGGTCAGAATGGTGCTCGCGACGACGAGGACGAGGGCGGTCGTCGGCGTGGCCGGCGCTTCCGCGACCGAAACCGCCGCAACCGAAATGACCGCACTGACCGCAGTGACCGCAGCAACGACCGGCGCGACGGGGGCGAGCTGGAGGTCCGCGAGGACGACGTGCTGCTGCCGGTCGCTGGAATCCTCGACGTGCTGGACAATTACGCGTTCGTCCGTACCTCGGGATACCTGTCCGGACCCAACGACGTGTACGTGTCCCTGTCGTTGGTCCGCAAGCACGGGCTGCGCCGCGGTGATGCGATCACCGGCGCGGTGCGTCAGCCTCGTGAGGGCGAGCAGCAGCGGCAGAAGTTCAACCCTCTGGTGCGGGTCGACACCATCAATGGCCTGGATGTCGAGCAGGCCAGGCAGCGCCCGGAGTTCACCAAACTCACCCCGCTGTACCCCAACGAGCGGTTGCGGCTGGAGACCGAGCAGAGCCTGATGACCACCAGGGTCATCGACTTGGTGATGCCGATCGGCAAGGGTCAGCGGGCGCTTATCGTGTCGCCGCCCAAGGCGGGCAAGACGATGATCCTGCAGGCGCTCGCCAACGCCATCACCCGCAACAACCCGGAATGCCACCTCATGGTCGTGCTCGTCGACGAGCGGCCGGAGGAAGTCACCGACATGCAGCGCTCGGTGAAGGGCGAGGTCATCGCCTCGACGTTCGACCGGCCGCCGTCGGACCACACCTCTATCTCCGAGTTGGCTATCGAACGGGCCAAGCGGCTGGTGGAGATGGGCCACGACGTGGTTGTGCTGCTGGACTCGATCACGAGGCTGGGTCGGGCGTACAACTTGGCGGCACCGGCATCCGGCCGGATCCTCTCCGGTGGGGTGGACTCCACTGCGCTGTACCCGCCGAAGCGGTTCCTCGGGGCGGCCCGCAACATCGAGGATGGCGGATCGCTGACCATCTTCGCGACCGCGCTGGTGGAGACCGGTTCGACGATGGACACGGTGATCTTCGAGGAGTTCAAGGGAACCGGAAACGCCGAGCTCAAGCTGGACCGCAAGATCGCCGACAAGCGGATCTTCCCCGCCATCGACGTCAACCCGTCCGGTACCCGCAAAGAGGAGCTGCTGCTGTCCCCGGACGAGCTGGCCATCCACCACAAGCTGCGGCGGGTGCTGTCTGGGCTGGAGACCCAGCAGGCCATCGATGTGCTGCTGGACCGGCTGCGCAAGACCCGAACCAACATCGAGTTTCTGATGCAGGTCTCCAAGTCCGCTGCCGGCAACGGCGACGATTGATCAGTTCCCCACACACGGCGTGTCGCCATGTCATGTCCGGTGTTTCGTGTTTGCGGGTCAAGGCTGGCCGCCATGATGGCGGGAACACTGCAGTGCAGCTGACGGTTTCATCTGGTGCTGGGCCGTCTGGCACACTGTCAGCGCTCGCTGCGGCTCACGCAGTCCGGCTCCGGTTCACCCCGTCATACACGGCGGGGACCCGGCGGCCACAAGGAGAGGACATCCATGAAGCAGAGCATTCACCCGCAGTACGTCGACACGCAGGTCACCTGCAACTGTGGCAATACCTTCGCCACCCGTAGCACCAAGCGTGACGGTCAAATCCATGTCGAGATCTGCTCCAACTGCCACCCCTTCTACACCGGCAAGCAGAAGATCCTCGACACCGGTGGCCGGGTGGCCCGCTTCGAGAAGCGCTACGGCAAAAGGCAGAAGTAGGAGCCCATCAAAAAGGGCTCAGATAACAGGGAAAATCGGTGAGGTCTGTGGACACCGCGGCAGTTCAGGCGCTGCTGGACCAGCACGCAGACCTGGAGCGCCGGCTCGCCGACCCCGCACTGCATGCCGATCAGCATGCGGCCCGTAAGGCGGGGCGGCGCTACGGAGAGCTGTCCCGCATCGTGCGGGTGGTTCGTGAGCTGGAGCAGGCCCGCAGCGACGTCGCGGCGGGC
>JALZCO010000088.1 GCA_030863015.1 Actinomycetota bacterium | reverse complement strand
GGGTGGGGTCGGCGAACAGATAGGTCACGATGGTGGTGTTCTGCTCGCTCGCGGCGGGTACCAGCTGCGGACTGTTGACCAGTGGCAGCGCCAGGAATAGGTCCCGGCCCGGCTGTAAGCCGGTGTTGAGCGTGCGCCGGTCGATCTCAACAGCCCGCAGCACGGCACGCTGGGTAGCCTCCGGATCCAGGCCATCCGGGTCGCGCTGCACCACCGCGATCCTGCTCAGCAGCGGCAGACCGAAACGCTCTACCGCGTCGAGTTGAGCTTGGATCGCCGGACCGTCGCCACCGGCAATGCCAGACAGCTCACCACCGGCCGAGGCCACTCCCGGCAGCATGGTCAGCGCCGCCCAGGTGCCCACCCCCGCCCCAAGCAGGACCAGCCAGCGCATCCACACGACCGCCCTCGCGTAGAGCTCTGCGAATCGCATCGGCGGCCTACCGCTCGCTCAGCGCGGAGATCGACGGCCCCCTGACCGGCGAGTCCGGGGAGCACGCCCACCAGATCCCCCCACGGATGCCAGGTGCTTTGCCACACCGGGCATAGGGAAGCCGCGAGATAACCCCATGCGCGTGCCCTGGCATGCCGACACCATCGCACGCAATGAGCCTCGCCGCAGCGGCAACGAGCCAAGGCCTTCACCGGTCACATGTCGCCCGATCAACACCTCGGGCACAATACAGGTCGGAGTACTCAGATGTCGGCTGGTCGGTATGGCTTGACGCCGCTGCGCTGCTGGAGGATCTGTGTTCTGGTGCACGGACCGCTGGTCCAATGGAGATTAGAGGTCGTAATCCCTTCCAGCTTTGCCGAATGGGATGGCAATGCGCTGCTCTCAACGGATCACTCGGCTTCTTGACCCATTTGTGCGAGCGTTACGGTCGTCAGACCCGCACTGGCCGCATAAAGGTGAGCTGCGCGTGGCGTCGAGGGCGGACAAGCAATCGTCCTGGTGTTGGCAGATGTTGCGGCAATCGGTCTGCTCACCATCGGTGTCGCCACGCTGTCCGGGCGCCTGCACAGGCTGCCGTTGTCCGAACCCGTGCTCGTCCTGCTAGCCGGTGTGCTCCTGGCCCGGCGGCGGCCAATCGATGAGGCGTTGCACGCGGTGGCGGGGGTGTCCTATGTGCACGGAGCTTCCCCATAAGGGTGCGCCAAATCCAGGATCTCAAGAGCGGTGAGCCGGATCTGCGCGACCTTGTCTCGCTGTGCCGCTTGCCGCGACTAGCTTCCCGCGGCTGCGGAACGGTTGCCTGAAGACACGTTGCATTCAGCCGCTGAGGTGCTGGGGCGCTGCGTGCACCTGACAATTTGCTGACGACCGGCTTGCAGCCGAGTGGCCATGGGCACGTCGGGGGCAACGGTGGGTAGTCCAGGACAGGCCGCAACGCGGTGGTGAGCCTGGAGCCTCGATGACGGAGAGCACACATCAATACGGTTGGCAAGGAGCAGTGGAACGGGTATGGAGGCCGAGTAGTGGTCGTCGAGGACAACCAGCGGATCCGGCATGTGCTGGATTGGCCATTGCCAATGAAATTGTCTTCGTCGAAGCGGGAGTCGAAGAGGAAGCTTTGGGGCGCTCCACGACGGTGGATGTCGTCCTGCTGGGCCTCATGCTGCCGGGCCGTGACGGCCTCACGGTCTGCCGCGCCCTGCGATCTCGCGGTGGCCTTCCCATCATCATCACTGCTCGCTCAGACACCACCGACGTGATCAGCGGGCTGGTGGAACCGACGACTACGTCACCAAGCCGCTTGTCGCCAGGAATCTGCCGCCCGTATCCGAAACTTACGGCGCCGTCGCCCCACCCCGGGAGTCAACGCTGCTTTTTCCTGAAGGGGGCAGTTTGATGGCAAATCTGATTAATTCGGTTATGAAATTGCTGACCGTCGTAGTCGTAGTGCTTCTGGTGCTGGTTATTGTGCCCGTGGTGGCTCCATTTGTGACTGTTCAGCTTCCAGAATTCGGCGCCGCAGTTGGCAACCTGCTGACCGCAATCTGGCAGGCATTTTCACACATCATTCGTAACTTTGACTGGGAAGTTCGGCCTGCGGAGTACTATAACCGGCCCGCAGTCCGAACCAGACCTTGATAGGGGGGCCACCTCCCGGCCTGGCCACCTGAACAGCTGCCGTTGGCGTCGACGTAGACCTCCCCGCGGTCGCTGACGAGCTCGCAGCGCCTCCGCGAGCGCGCCTCGGACCAGCTCTGCCCAGGCCGCTGGGCCGTCAGTCCAGCCAGCCCACTGGTCGCGCCTGCCTTGACGTGCTCCCCGAACATCGTGGTGGCGTCCCAGGGCAGCGTGCCGGGACCTACAGAGCGTTGGTGGCCACGGTAGGCGGTCGCCCGCACCGCGGACTGCGTCGGGCTTCTCGTAATAGCTCGTCAGCGGTCAGGCCCTGGTGATTGAGCTAGCCTGAATTGCCGGATCGCCGTCGAAGTCCTCGAACTCCTGGTCGATCAGGTCCAGATCGAAATCCTCCTCATAACCGGGGACCTGGAACTCCTTGACGGTGCCAGTCACTCGCACCGTCTCTCCTGTCGTCAGACCCGCGGGCAGGTTGGCTCCCACGACGAGGATGGGATTCTCTCCGAGGTCGTCACCGCCAATGGTGAACGCATTTGGCGAAATGATCGTGGCGACCTCGCCGGTTACTTGGATTTGCTGTCCGAGCCGACCCTCGAGGCGCTCCTGGGCTGCCCCCCTTGGCCCTGCTCACCGATACCCCGCTGGTCTGTCACCGTGGGCGGACTGAGCACTTCGGGATCGTCCACGGTTTCATCGCTGGCGCAGGCGACCAGAGGCAGGACCGCCATGGCAACCACGCTGGCAGCGTAACGCACAGTCATTGATGCTCCACCCCTCAACAATTCCAAGATGACAAGTTCGGATTGCCCTATCCTTCAAACATCAAAACGTTTCCTCTAAATAAGCCGTCGTGTCCTCGCGTGCGCAACCGTCCCTGCGGCGGTGCAGCGGATGTAGACAGCGTGCTACTGCAACAGGCAACGCAACCAAAAAGGAGGTCGGAATGGTGGACGTGTCTGCCGTACCGGTCGTGGCTGGCGTCCATCACCTCAAGCTGCCGGTCCGTGACCTGGCTATGTCCCGAGGCTGGTACGCCAGTCGCCTGGGTTACGAATTCGCTGTCGAGTTCGTCAAGGGCGGGCAGCTGATGGGTTATGGCCTGCGCCATCCTCGCGGCGGCCCGGACCTCGGGCTGCGGCTAGATCCCGCACGCGCCGCGGCTGCGGCCGGCTTCGACTACTTCGCGATCGGCGTCCCAGACAAGGCGGCCATCGACGAGCTGGCCGAGCGGCTCACTGCCTTGGGAGAGGCCCACGCCGGCGTGCAGTTCGCCACTGTTGGCTGGATCCTGCCCATGCTGCACGACCCTGACGGGCACGAAGTTCGCTTCTACACCGTCCAACACCACACCATGCTGGACACCGGCAACGTGACGACCTTCCACGATCCCCGCGAAAGCGCGCAACAGCGCGAGCAGTCGCACAACATCGCAAGCGAGCAGGCGACCGGAACCGAACATCGCGGTCGCGCTGCCACCTGATCGACGTTCCCCGGGACGATCCTCTAGAAGGCGGCGCGACCCCACGACTCGCGGCAGACTCCGATCTTGCTGAGTGCCAAGCCGCAGTGGCTTCGGGCGTTGTGATCGGTGGGGGGAATGCTGTGGTTTCGTCGTAGGTTTGGCCGGTTTGCAGGCAGTGATGGAGGCAGCCGATGAACCGGTTGAACACGTTGCGCAGGGCGGCGGCGTGGCGGTCTCGTGTTCGCGGCGGCGGTGAACGTTGTCGGCTCGGTCCTGGCATGGTCCTTTCTCGGTGCCCCGCCGACCGTGGGCCGGCGGGGCAGTCCATGGGTTCAGTGGGTGCATCCGCAGCCCGCTGCAGCTTTGGCCTGCTGGGGATTTTGTGCTGGATCGATGGCCTGCTCATCAGGGGTGCAGCAGGCCGTAGTGCCGCAGCACGCCTGCGGCTGGGGAGCCTGGACGGTGCTCGGCCCCAGGGTGTCGGTGTCGGCCTTGACGACGTAGACCTCCCACGGCTCCTGACCCGGGCCCTGGACCCAGACCTTGTCCTGCAGCGCGTAGCAGCAGGAGGTGTCGTTCTGCTCCCACGTCGCCAGGCCGGCGTCGGTGAATCGGTCGGTTGCGGCGCTGACCTGCTCGGTGGTTTCGACCTCGACGCCGAGGTGGTCCATCACCGTGGGCTGGCCTGCCTCGCCTTCGAGTAGCACGAGCTTCAGCGGTGGCTGGGCAATGGCGAAGTTGGCATAGCCCGGGCGGCGCTTGGCTGGTTCGACGCCGAACAGCGTCGAGTAGAAGGCGACCGAACCTTCGAGATCCGACACCCGCAGCGCTAGTTGCACTCGTGACATGATCACTCCCCTTTTTTAGATGCCTGTCTAACCTAATGCATCTAGATTGATCTCGAACTAGATACATGTCAAGGTAGAAGCATGTCAAAACATGTTATGCCGTTGCTGTGCTGCTCGCCGCAGACCGGCGAGCCCCTGTCCGCCGACGAAGCCGCCGAGTTGGCGCGGGTATTCAAGGCCATCGCTGACCCGGTCCGGCTGCGGCTGCTCTCGCTCATCGCCTCACACGCCGGCGGAGAAGCCTGCGTCTGTGACCTGACCGGGCC
>JALZCO010000206.1 GCA_030863015.1 Actinomycetota bacterium | reverse complement strand
CGCCGCGCTGCGCCCCATCTACACCGCCCCCACGGTCGAAGCCGCCGAGACTGAACTGCTGGCCTTCGCCGAGTCCGAGCTGGGCCGCCGCTACCCGGCCGCGGTCGCGACCTGGGACAACGCCTGGCAGCGGTTCATCCCCTTCCTAGCATTCGCCCCAGAACTCCGCAAAATCATCTACACCACCAACGCCATCGAGTCGCTCAACTACCAACTCCGGAAAATCATCAAAAACCGCGGTCACTTCCCCACCGACGACGCGGTCATCAAGCTGCTGTGGCTGGCAATCCGCGACATCGAAGACAAACGCGCCCGACAACGAACCAAGGAAAAGGGCCTACCCGCAACCCAGCGCAAAGCCCCCGCCCGCCTCGTCGAAGGCGCCGCTGTCCAAGGGTGGAAACAAGCCCTAAGAGCCCTCGCACTGGCCTATCCCGACCGCCTTGCCCCCTACCTCACCTGACCACCCATAGATCAACTTACACAGACAACTTGACAAGCTCTCCTTCGTGGATGCCGACACCACCGCTCCTGGGGTGCTGCTCGGGCTGGCACCAGGCCGCTCGGGGACCTGTGTGCGGACCTGGTTGGCCCAGCAATCACCGGCGTTTCGCGCCGACATCCAGCTGGTTGTGATCGACCCGTCAGCGCCGTATGCCTGCGGGATCCGCGCCGCGCTGCCACACGCCCGCATCGCCGTAGACCACGGGCATCTTGTACGGCTGGCCAACGACATGGTCATCGAGGTCCGCCAGCGCGTCGCTCGCCAGCGTCACGGCCGCCGCGGGATCAAAGCCGACCCAGTATGGGCTCACCGTCGCATGCTGCTCACCGCCAGCGATCGTCTGTCCGCCCGCAAGCTCGCCCGGCTACGCCACGTCCTGGCTCACGACGACCCGACCGACGAGATCGGCGCTGCCTGGGGCTGCAAAGGGTTGCTGCGCCAACTGCTCGCCGAAACCAACCCCGAGCGCATCCGCCACCGGCTGTGGCGCTTCTACGACGCCTGCTCCCTCGCCGACATGGCCGAAACCACCCGCCTGGCCACCACCATCGAGACCTGGTGGCCAGCCATCCACATCGCGTTGACCGAACAGGTCACCAACGCCCGCACCGAAGGGTTCAACCGCATCATCAAACAGGTCAAGCGTGTCGGCTGCGGATTTCGCAAGATGGACAACTACCAACGACGCATCATGGCCCACATCGCAGTCACCCGACCGCGAGGACAAGCAGCATGACCAGGCCGCCCCGCTCAACTGCGGAGAGCCGTTTTGTTTGGCCTGTGGGGAGGTGGGCTCGAACTATTTCGTACCTGCTTCGCGCGCTGCTGTCACCGTGGCGTCCGATGCGAGCCGCGCGCACGCTGACGGACACACGCCCTGGCTACGGAACGGGATCACGCCAGCGCCGTCGCCCATCAATGCTGGCAGTATCACTACGATGCCTGATGTCGGCGCGGACCATATTGGGTGAAGGCGGCGTAAGGCTGTGGAGACCGGTGTTACCGGTTGTGTTGAGGGATATGATGGATATGCTGCAAAAGCACGGCGATCAGGCACGCCAGGTGGCGGAGAAACGAGCCCGTCGGGAGTGGCGTCAACTCGGCAGGGAGGAGAGGGTCGGGGAGGATCACGCCCGATTGGTGGTGAACGATCCCAGGATCCCCGGTTCGCTCAGCGGATCCATCGCGACGATGGCAGCCTGTCTATCGGTGGCCGGTTGACTCAGCGCAGCGCGAGCGACTCCGCGAGATGATGGAAAGCCAGGCACGGCGTTTCCAGGACAAGTTCGGTCGCGACCCCAGGCCCGAGGACCCGATCTTTTTTGACCCGGATGCCGAGGAACCGCGGCCCCTGGGGGCTGGACACGATGACGCGGGAGATGACCGAGGGGCTGCGACAAGCTGGTCGGGAGACAGGTGTCGATCCCGCGCTCATCGAGGCGTGGTGCGAGCTGGGCTATGTGGTCACGAAGGCAACGGGCATCTGTTCTCGGCGGGTGATATTCTCGCGTGGGAGGCGGCAGTTGGCCGTCATGCGGATAATGTCGGCGACGAGGGCGACATCGACGGCGAAGACAAGCTCGACAAGGACTTGCGTTTGACACGAGATCCCTGAGGCAAGTTCGCGCCTTATCGCGAAGCTCGATGCATAGACGACGTCAGCTGCACGTTCCAAAGGCAGGCGGGGCTAAGTGTAGGCGGTGTCGGATCGAATGACCGACCGACACGATGGGTACCAGTGGTTAGACGGTGACCCGCGTGGTCTTCTCGTCCGTGTCGCGGTAAATGGGACGTCACGAGGGCAAGATCGCAGCTTGATTGAGTGTCAAGGTTCCTAGGGAAGGAGCAGGAAGATCAATAGCGTTACCCATAGCATTACGATCCGCCCTGAAAAGTTAGGTAAGCGTGATGTGAGCCGGCCTGCCTGCTCATGTGGATGGACCGCCACGTGGGCGTACGTCACCGAGAAGTTCGCGCGGGATGCAGGACAGGAACACGTCAAGCAGGTACTTGCCGATCTGCAGGTGGTGAGCGGGTAGCCAGTATTCCGGGATGATGCTGGGTCAACTACTCACAAAAACCGCACATCTGGCCCAGCTGAAACGAGTGAATCCCCCCGGCGTGTCCGGAGGCTCCATCTGTTGAGAAGGCGATGGGGTCTTAGCCATGGGAAGATCGAACTATCCACCGGAGCTGCGTGAGCGCGCGGTCCGGATGGTCGCCGAGGTGCGATCGAACTACAGCTCGCAGTGGGCCGCGATCGAGGCTGTCGCGGAGAAGCTTGGTATTGGGACGGCGGAGACGCTGCGCAAGTGGGTGCGTCGGGCCGAAGTCGACTCTGGTCAGCGGGCCGGGGTGACCAGCGAGGAACATGCGGAGATCAAGCGCCTCAAGCGTGAGGTGGCCGAGCTGCGGCGGGCGAATGAGATCCTCAAGGCTGCCTCGGTTTTCTTCGCGGCCGAACTCGACCGGCCACAGCGGCGCTCGTGAGATTCATCGACGAGCACAAGGGTCACCGCGTCGGGCCCAACGGGCTGCGGTGGGGTGTCGAGTCGATTTGTGCCGTGCTCACCGAGCACGGTGCTCCGATCGCCCCGTCGACCTACTACCACGCGGCCGGGCGATTGCCCTCACGTCAAGCGCTGCGCGATGAGGACCTGACGGTCGAGATCGCGCGGGTGCACGCTAGCAACTACGGCGTCTACGGCGCTCGGAAAGTCTGGCTCGCGCTGAACCGGGACGGCATCGACGTGGCCCGCTGCAGCGTCGAGCGGCTGATGAAAAAGCTGGGGCTGCGCGGGGTGCGCCGCGGCAAGCAGTACAAGACCACCTGCGCTGACCCCGCCGCGGCCCGGCCCACCGACCTGGTCAACCGCCACTTCGCACCGCGCGCACCCAACCAGCTGTGGGTTGCGGACTTTACATATGTGCCGACCTGGTCGGGCATGATCTACGTGGCATTTGTCATCGACGCCTACGCCCGACGCATCCTCGGGTGGCGCGCGGCCACCACGATGACCACAACCCTTGTCTTGGATGCATTGGACCAGGCCGTGTGGACTCGCAACCGTGACGGAATCAAAGACCTCGCCGGATTGATCCACCACAATGACGCCGGCTCGCAATACACCTCGATCGCCTTCACCGACCGGCTCACCGAAGCCGGCATCGACCCCTCCATCGGATCGGTCGGCGACGCCTTCGACAACGCCCTAGCCGAGACCGTCATCGGACTGTTCAAAACCGAGCTGATCAAGCCCCGCGGCCCATGGCGCACCGTCGAGCACGTCGAAACCGCGACCCTGCACTACGTCCACTGGTTCAACAACCACCGCCTGCTCGAAGTCAACGGCGACATCCCGCCCAATGAGCTAGAACAGGTCTACTACCGTCAACACACCGACCTCGCCGAGGCCGGATGACTCAGAACACTGAGTCTCCGGACACGCCGGGGGGATTCAGTCAGTGATCGTGGCCGGGTGCAGTGGTTTTCCGTTCTCCCGGGTGAACACCTTGCCCGAATCCACCCACGCCGAACCCCACGCCAGCCGGTCGATGAGCTGCGTCCGCCGGTAGGCGCGGAGCGCGGCCACGGTGCCCGTGTCCAGTGCCAC
>JALZCO010000205.1 GCA_030863015.1 Actinomycetota bacterium | reverse complement strand
ACCCGCCGGGCCGGCCCGTCACCGTCATCGCCGTTGCGCCGGGCCGGCCCGACCTCGTCGACGACGACGGTGCCGCCGTTCGCCTCATGCTGTCGCTGCCACAGAGCAAGGTGGTCATAGGCAGCGTGATCGAGGAAGTCGACCACCATCTCGACCACGACATGGCTGCCGGTCGGCACCTGCGAGAGCACCCGGGACAGCCGGGGCACGGACAGGAAGCTCAGGGTGCCCTCAACCACCACCCGCCAGCAGGCCGGTGCACCGTCCGATGCCGGTCGCACCTGCTGCGCGTGCACCACCGACCACACCACCCGGCGCAGCACCAGCAGCAAGGACAACCCCAATCCGAGGAGCACGCCCTCCAGCAAGTTGAGGAACACCACGCCGGCCATCGTGACCAGGTAGATCACCAGCTCGCCCTGCCGGTGGGCTGAGCGCAGATGTGCGAGTTTGGTCAGACGCAGACCGATCACCACCAGCAGACCGGCCAGCGCGGCCAGCGGGATCAGCTCGATCAGCCCGACGAGCAGTACCGTGAACAGCAATACCCATCCACCGTGCAGCACCGCCGACGCACGGGTCCGCGCTCCCGCCGCGACGTTGGTGGAGCTACGGACGATCACACCGGTGATCGGCAGGCCACCCAACATCCCAGACACGGTGTTTGCCGCGCCCTGGCCGACCAATTCCCGGTCGAAGTTGGATTTCCCGCCCTTACCCATTTTCTCCACCGCCACCGCGGAGAGCAGGCTCTCCACGCTGGCGATCAGTGCCACGGTCAGCACACCGATGAGCACGCCACCCCACATGCCACCCGGCACGTCCGGCAGGCTCAACGATTCCAGCAGTGAGCCGGGCAGCAGCACCCGCTCGACGTCGAACGCGAGGATCGTGGCCAGCGCCGTCAGCCCGACAACAGCAACCAGCGGGGCCGGGATGCTCGGCAGTGGGCGGGGTAGCCGGGGCCAGATCAGCAGCACAACGATCACCGCGAGGCCGATCACCGCGGCTTGATCGTGAATGTTGATGAGCTGAGCGGGCAGTTCGACGATGTTCGTGATCGCGTCAGTGCCTGCGGACCCGCCGAGCAGCACGTGTAATTGACCCAGCGCGATTGTGATCCCGATGCCTGCGAGCATCGCGTGCACCACGGCCGGGGAGATCGCGAGCGCTGCCCTGGCCACCCGGCTGATCCCGAACACGACCTGCAGCAGCCCGGCCGCCACGGTGATGGCGCAGGTGACACCCCAGCCAAACTTCGCGATCAGGTCGGCCACCACCACGGTGAGCCCGGCGGCAGGACCACTGACCTGGAGTGACGATCCGCCGAGCAAGCCGGCCACGATCCCGCCGACGACGGCGGCGATCAGTCCTGCCATCACCGGAGCACCAGTCGCCACCGCGATACCGAGCGAAAGCGGCACCGCGACGAGGAACACTACGAGCGAGGCGGGGACGTCGTAGCGCAGCACCGTCCACGCGCGGTGGTGCACGGCAGGTAGCGAGACGCGGGCCAGCGGCGGGGGTCGCATGCGACGGCCTCCAGGTCGGCGACGGTGCGAGCGGACGGCAACGGCCCACCAGCTGCACGGTGCATCGCCGCGCTGCGATACCCCCACGATGGTCGGGCCGTCCGGGGCGGCGGACGTCATTGACCGTTACTAACCTGTTCCTCCCCGTCACCGTTGATCGTCCAGATCAAGTATGAAATCGGAGTGAGGCACAGATGAACAACTCTCCATGATTTCTATTTCGGCGACCTCCCGCTATCGAACAGCCGCCGGTGAGGCAGCTGCGCCAACGAAGTCGTGCAAGACGTCAGTGCTGGGCGCGACCACCCGGGCGGCGAGCGAGTCCCGGATGACAGCCGACAGCATCGATTGGTAGGCCGCAGCGGTCGCCGGAAACTTTGGAGCCCTCATGCAGCGCAGGCTGCCACGTCAGCCGGCGGCGACCGCGGCGAGCACCCCGCGGGTGATCCGCGCAAGGTCGTCATTTCCGGTGATGTAGGGCGGCATGATGTAAATGAGGTCACGAAAGGGGCGCAACCAGACGCCGTGACCCACCGCGGCGGCGGTGGCAGCGTGGATGTCCACCTGATGGTCGAGCTGCACGACGCCGATCGCTCCCAGCACCCGAACATCGACCACGCCCGGTAGCTCCCGCGCCGGCGCCAAGCCGGCCCGTAACCCCGCCTCCAGGCGCCGCACCTCGGCGCGCCAGTCCTGACCGAGCAGCAAGTCGATCGACGCCGACGCCACCGCCGCGGCCAGCGGATTAGCCATGAACGTCGGACCGTGGGCAAGCACAGCAACGGCACCACCGGAAATGCCTTCGGCAACCCGCGGGGTGCACAGCGTGGCGGCCATCGTGAGGTAGCCGCCGGTGAGCGCCTTGCCCACGCACATCACGTCAGGGCTGATCCCGGCATGGTCGGTGGCGAACAGCATCCCGGTGCGGCCGAACCCGGTGGCGATCTCGTCGAAAACCAGCAGCACGTCATGGGCCAGGGTGATCTCCCGCAGCGCGGGCAAGTAGCGCGGGTCATGAAAACGCATGCCTCCCGCGCCCTGAACCACCGGTTCGACGATCACCGCAGCCAACTCGTCGGCGTGGCGCACCACGGTCTCGGCCAGTACCTGCACGTACGCCGGATCCCATTGAGCCGGCGGCGGCGGCACGAACACCTGCCGGGCCAGGACGTCTGTCCACAGCGCATGCATGCCGCCGTCGGGATCACAGACGCTCATCGCGCCGAAGGTGTCGCCGTGGTAGCCGCCCCGCCAGGTGAGCAGCCGGTGCTTGCCGGGTCGTCGCAGCGACCGCCAGTACTGCAGGCACATCTTGATCGCGACCTCGACCGACACCGAACCCGAATCCGTGAAGAACACGTGCTGCAGCGGCTCTGGAGTGATCTCCACCAGGCGGCGCGCCAGCCGTACCGCGGGCTCGTGCGTCAGGCCCCCGAACATGACATGGCTCATCCGGCCGAGCTGGACCCGCACCGCCGCGTCGAGCACCGGATGGGCGTAACCGTGGATGGCCGCCCACCACGACGACATTCCGTCCACCAACTCGGTCCCGTCGACCAGCTGCAGTCGAACCCCGGCGGCCGAGCAGACCACCAGCGGATCTTCCCGACCCGGCATCGTCCCGTAGGGATGCCATACGTGCGCGCGGTCCGCGGCGAGCAGATCCTGCACCCAGTTCACAGCTCGCAAGCCTACGGTCGCCCTCGGACCGGTGCGATTAGTTGTACACGGACAGTAACAATAGTAACGGTATGTACCCGGTGTAACACTCAGCGATGAAGCGGCGATGACAAGCTGTACAGAATTCTTGGGGGATGCTGTGCAGTGGATCCTCCGGGACCACCAGTAGGGGGCAGCAGGGCGCGGTCAACCGTCTGGGATGGACGCGGATCCCGCGTTCTTCCCTGGCACTGGGGGAGAGGACAGCCCAATGGCAGCACGTTGGCGACCATGCGCATTCCGCCGCACCACCGACCTCGTTCGTATCCCATGATCTCACGACACCGGGCAAGCTCGCCGATGCCGCGCAACCTCGCGGCGAGCACCGTCGCTGCTTGCGACGAATATCCCGACATTCCCGAACAGCCGGCGGTGGCCGGGCGTTGCGCTCCGAACGCAATCCGGGTATTGCTCGTCATCGACCTGAGCCTGCTCCGCGGAGCACTCGCCGCGCTGTTGTCCAGTGAGGACGACATCGAGGTGGTCGCCGGAATGGCGTTGGGCGAGCGGGTCATTCCCACCGCGATCCGCTACCGGCCCGATATCGTCGTGGTCGACGTCGACCAGAGTGGACCCGACGTCCTGGCAACCACCCAGGCGCTGCACAAGCGGCTACCCGAGTGTCGGGTGATCGTACTGGCTACAGCGCAACGACCGGGCCTGGTCCGTCGAGCATTGGATGTACCGGTGGCCGGCGCGGTCGACAAGGACGCGCAGCCCCGGCGGCTGCTGGCCACCATCCGCCAAGTCGCCAAGGGGAAGCGCACCATCGACCCCACCCTGGCAGTCGCCGCGATCGGCGTGGCAGGTAGCCCATTGACACCCCGGGAACTCACGGTCCTCGACCTTGCCTCAGGTGGGGCGTCGCCGACCGAGATCGCCCAGCGGCTGTTCCTCAGTCGCGGCACGGTATGCAATTACCTTTCGCGCGTCATGACCAAGCTGGACGCTCGCACCCGGATTGATGCCATTCGCATCGCCCACGAGGCGGGCTGGATCTGACAGCTGGGATGTTGACGGGCCGGTGACTCGTGTGACAACGGGGAGCTCCGGCCCGTCATCCCAGTGCTGGACCAGGTCGCGGTACAGCGGTGCGGTTCTGAGCAGCTCGCGGTGGCTACCTGATACGACGGTGGTGGCACCGTCGGGGGCAATGTCCATCAGCAGCACCCGATGCGCCCGCATCGCTGAGCTGATCCGGTGCGCAACGACGATCAAGGTGCCACCACGTTCCGCGAGGACTCGCTCGACTCGCTGCTCGGCAACCGGGTCCAGATGGCAGGTGGCCTCGTCCAAAATCAGCACCGGCGCATCGGTCACGTGTGCCCTGACCAGCGCGAATAGTTGACGCTCGCCAGCCGACAGCATGCCGGATCCCACCGCGGCATCGTATCCGCCCAGACGAGTCACCACGGAGCGCAAGCCCAGCGCGTCCACCGCGGCGTCGAGTTCAGCTCGGCTCGCCGTGGGATGCAGGTAGCGCAGATTTTCCCCGACTGTCCCGGCGAAGACATAGGCCTCCTGCGGGATCACCACCCGGTGCCGGGCAAGGACCTGTGGGCCGAGATCGGCGACCGGCAGACCGCCCAGGCGGACCTCACCCCGCTGCGGGATGTGCGTAGCGGCGATCAGCCCTGCCAGGGTCGACTTACCTGCTCCGCTGGGCCCGACGATCGCCAGATGCTGGCCTTCCGGTATCACCAGATCCAGCTCGTCCACGACCGGCTCGGCGTGGCTGCCATAGGAGAAGCTGACCCTGTTGAGCACCAGACGGTGCCCGGTGGGGGTGTGCGGTTGCGGGGGCCGGGTCAGCGACGTGCGCTCACCCGCCTCCACGAGCCGATCCAGGGTGGCCACCAGCTTCAAGCCACCGATGCCTAGCCCGTCAACCAGCGCCTTCAGCGCCGGCAACAGACCTTGGGTCAGGTAGATCAGGCCCCCGGCGATCGTGCCGAGTGTCGCGCCGGTCGCCAGCAGCCAGGGCGCTCCCACGAGCAGGCCCGCGACCGGTAACCAGCCACCGATCGCTACCGACAAGGTCCGGATCGCAGCCATCTGAGCCAGCGTCCGTTCCGCCTGGGCATGCGCGTCCACCTGCTGCTGCACCTTTGCGCAGGCCCGGTCTTCGGCGCCGCAGGCCACCACATCTCGCAGGCTGTGGGCGACGGTGCTGGCCGACTCGGCGACCCTTTCGTCGGCGAGCACATGGGCTCGCTGCCGGGCCATCATGGGCCGTAAGGACGCCACGAAAAAACCCAGACCGACCAGCAGCGGCGGCAGTACCAGCAGCCCGACGACCCCGGTCAGTG
>JALZCO010000203.1 GCA_030863015.1 Actinomycetota bacterium | reverse complement strand
TGAACAAACGCCTGCCGCAGTTCCTCGGTGTCCGACGAGCCCGCCGGACCGTGATGGGTCTGACGGGCGGTATGGGCAGCCCGGTAGTGCTCTACAACCTGCGGGTGGTCCGCGGCGATGAGCTCGGCACGCTCACCGAAGTTCTCCACCGGGTAACCGCGATCGCGCATCACATCCGTCACGAGCCGGTCAGCTTCATCCAAGGCAGCCCCCGGCCGATCGACGAACTGGGTCTGCACGGCTTCCCAGCGTCGGGTGTAGCGATCCCGGGCCGCGGGCTCCAGCTGGCGGATGTCGAGCTGATCGCGCCGATCGGCGACCTTGCCCAAGTGCTGCAGTGCTTCCCGCTCGCTGCCGCGCGCCTGCACTTCACGTTCGTACTCGGGTCCGAATCGCTCCTGCAGGTCGGCGCGCCGACGCCGGCGAATATTCAATACTGCGAAAACCCCGGCCGCGACCAGCACGACTATACCAATGATGATCACGATGACGACGGTGTCCATGAGACGCCTCCCCACCTGTTGAGTGCGCATTTGTTACATACCCGGCTAGCGGGACGTTGACCACAGGCAGTACCTAATCGGCCTATCGGGTGCTACAGGTGCATGCGCGCAAAGAGCATGGCCTCGGTGAGCGCGGCGCGGCGCTGCGGGCGGGTACGGGCCTGTCGGGTGCTGACCTCGAGCACGACGATGCCGGTGAATTCACGATCCACCAATGTCCGGCACACCTCAGCGCAAGGCTGACTGCCCCGACCCGGTAGCAGATGCTCGTCGCGGGAAGCACCGCTGCCATCAGCTAGATGCAGGTGCGCTAACTGTGGTCCCATCCGCTGCGCCATCGCCACCGCGTCGACTCGGGCCGTGGCGGTATGGGACAGGTCCAACGTGTAGTGCGGATACCCGACGTCCGTCGGGTCCGGTGACGGCGCGTAGCTGGACATCTCGAACCGGCCACGACGCACCGGGAACATGTTCTCCACTGCGATCGTGAGCTCGGACGAGGCTTCCAGCGCGGAGATCTGCTGTGCGAATCCGCTGGCGTAGCGCCCCTGCCAACGAAACGGGGGGTGCACCACCACGACACCGGCTCCCAACTCGATGGCCGCCTGAACGGTACGCTCCAGGCGAGCCGCCGGATCTGCCGCCCATACCCGCTGAGTGATCAGTAAACAGGGCGCATGCACAGCTAGCACGGGCATCCGGTGGCGGGCCCCTAACATCGCGAGGGCAGCGACGTCCTGGCTGACCGGATCACCCCAGACCATCACCTCGACGCCGTCGTAGCCGATTTCGGCGGCCAGTTCGAATGCCACGGCGACCGATTCGGGCCACACCGAGGCGGTAGACAGGGCCACTCGAATGGGACCTGCCGGTGACACCGCCTATCGGCCACCGACAAGCAGCAACGCGGCCGGGGACACGGTGACGAACAAGCCGACAAGTACCGCGATCACAGTCGTCTGCAGGTCATCGGCACGCCGAACCCGGCGAACCACCCAGACCAGTCCAGTGATCATGGCCAATGCCACGATCAGAGCCACCACCGGCATTCGCTGCCAGAGCCACTCGCAGATCAGCCACAGCGCCGCGCCGCCGACGATGCCGATCCCGATCTGAGCCACCATCACGGCCCACTCCCGCACCGGGGAGCCGTGGTCAGGCTCGTCACTGTGAAGGTCGTCGCTGCGAACGTCGTCACTGTGAACTTCGTCGCTGGCAATTTGGTCGCGGGGGGACTCGTCATGACGGGCATGGTCGCCGTGCGCCAGCTGCTCGGAGGCGCTCCACGCCGGCCCGGGGCGTTCATCGACCCGTCTGCCATTCGCCGACTGTTTGGGAATGGCACGGGCGGCATTACCCAGTCCAGCAGGGGGTTCGCCACCGCCGGGAAGGCGGCCCGGCCAGGGAGCGGGGTCCTTGGGCGCCGGTGCTACTCGCGGGAACTGGACGGTGGCGGGATCGTGGGACAACACCGTCGCGCTGAGCGGACTCAGCGAGCTGAGGGACCTGAGTGGCTGTTGCCCGGCGATCACCGACGGCCGACCCACCGCTGAGGTCCCTAGGGCAGGGGTCCCTCCCGGTGGGGTTCGCACGGCGGTGCTTCGCATGGCCGAGGTCCGCACGGGTGCGGTGCGCACGGCCGGTGTCTCCACGGCCGGTGCCCACTGTCGGCTGCCACGATCGTTGACCGATGACAGGGACGAATAATGTTGAGACGTTCCATGACGACTAGGTGGGGCGGCAACAGGTGGCCCGGCGCCGCCAGGATCTGTGCGAGTGGTCCGGCTCGGTTCGACGGTGGGCTGGGCAGCGGCATCCACACCCACGCCGGGGTCGTCGTCGGCAGCTCGGCGGCGACGCCGTCCGGTAGTCGAGGTCGGCTCACCGTAGCGAGCCACCAGTTCAGCCACGCTGAACTGGGCCCGCTCTTCAGGCTCGCTGCTGCGCCTCATCGTCTCTCACCGTCCCCCCGAGCCGCTGTTTCGTCCAGTACGTCGAGGTGGGCGGCACCCCGGCTGCGCTGTCCGGTCGATTCCGTCCAACCAGTCCAGCTTTTGCAGAATCACACCTTCCCGCAACGCCCACGGGCATAGCGACAGCTCATCGACCTCCAGAGCATGCATCGCGGCCTGGGCGACCAAGGCTCCAGCAACGAGCTGATGGGATCGGCTGGCGCTGACTCCCTCCAGTTCGGCCAGGTCATCAGAGCTCATCCGGGAGATGAACGCGATCAGCTGGCGCAGACCGGCATCGGTCAGCGTACGGCGGACCCGCAGGCCGGCTGACGATGGGGCGGCACCGGTGAGCCGGGCCAGCGATCGAAAGGTCTTCGAGGTGCCCACCACCTGGTCCGGAACGTCGACCTTGCGCAGCTTGCGGGCTGGTTCCTCAAGTTGTTCCCCGATGTACTCGCGCAGGTCTGCCAGCTCGCGGCGACGCGGCGGATCGTGCGCCAGCCAGGAC
>JALZCO010000155.1 GCA_030863015.1 Actinomycetota bacterium | reverse complement strand
CGCGGGTTGCTGCGCAGTTCGTGCCGAGTGGGTCAGAGGCTGCGGGACAGCCGGAGTAAGTGCGGCGCCGGCTGGTCACAGTGGCCACATCCTCATAGGGAACACCGTTGATCTCCAGGACGCTCCGTGCGCTAAGCGATGGTCCTACTATGAAAGCGATCGCTTCACCGACTTCTCGGCATCAAGCGCAGTTGAGGTCAAATGAATATGGATCGAAGTTCGGCGAGCTCTTCCGGCGATAATTCCCACTCACCGGCGACGGCATTGGCTCGTACCTGTTCGGATTTCGTCGCACCGGCAATGACCGAAGCAACTCCCGGCATGGCCGCCAAGCCTGCGATGGCCACATCCAGCGGCGAGTGTCCATGCTTTTCACCGAACCGCTCCAAAGCTTCGAGCTTATCGAACACATCGTCGGTCAGCTCCGACTCGCGTCCGGCCAGACGCACCCCTCCAGGCGGAGCCTGTCCGCGGCGGTACTTGCCGGTGAGCAATCCATTGGCCAACGGAAAATAGGGCAACACGCCAACACCTCGATTCAGACACGACGGTATGACTTCCCCTTCCGCGTCCCGGTGCAGCAAGCTGTAGTGGTTCTGCGCTGAGATGAACCGAGCCTGATGCTGCTTTCGGGCGATCCACTCAGCATCGGCAATCTGCCATCCGGCGAAGTTGGATGACCCGATGTAACGCACTTTGCCCTCCGTGACGAGATCATCGAGCGTTGCCAGTGTCTCCTCGAGCGGAGTGAGACCATCGGGCGCGTGATACTGGTAAAGGTCGATGTAGTCGGTCTGCAAACGGTGGAGACTGGCCTCCACAGCGCGCCGTATGTACCTACGCGACCCACGCGCAACTGTCCCCTCACCCATGTCCGCACCGAACTTCGTCGCCAATACGACGTGCTCGCGCCGGCCCGCCAGCACCTGACCCAAAAGCTCCTCTGAGCCGCCCCTGTTCCCGTAGACATCGGCAGTGTCGATGAGCGTCACACCGCAGTCGATGGCAGCATCGACCACGCCGCGCGTTTCCTCCAGGCCGATACGACTGCCGAAGTTGTTTCCTCCAAGGCCAATCACCGACACCGTGAGACCGGACTCACCTAACTGGCGATAACGCATGTCATGCCCCCTGGCAGCGAGACCCCCGGGAACCTCCAGGCCGAGAACACGTGACACCGCGCTGTTGCGTGCAACCGGATGTCCCAACAAGAAGAGTACTCGTGCGAGTGCCGGTGCAAGACACGGACGCGGTCCTGGCGGACGCCATGGCCAAGCAGGCGGCCGTGCGGCGACTGACCGAAACGCACACTCATGGCTCCCCTCTATGTCAAGAGGGCGCTGCGGGGAGGCGTAGCGTTTGGTGTGGCGGGTCCGGAAAGTGTTGATCCGAAGAGTCGACTGTAGGGGTTGGGCCGGCCGCGCTGGATGTCAGAGTCGCCCCCAGGTGTCCTTTCGGGCCCGCTTCTGTGCTGGTGCTATCGATGCCGTGGGCGTCGGTGACGAGTTGTTTGTAGACGGTTCGGACAGGCGTCGTTTCAGGCAGTGGAGGGCCTCTCGAGTGTTTGCCGTCGGCGAGTTTGCGTCGGTAGTAGGCGCGGCCTTTGGTGTCGTTGCGGAGTTGAACGATGGCCATGATGTGCAGGGACCGGTTGATGCGTCGGTTGCCGGCTCGAGAGAGGCGGTGGCGTCGATGGTCACCGCTGCTTGACGTGTCCACGGTCAGCCGGCGGGTCGCCGCGTTGCAAGTTGCGAGGTTGATCCGCCCCGCCCCGGACCCGTCCGATGGGCGAGCCGCCTTGCTGACGGTTACGCCGACTGGCCGGGATGTATTGGAGCACCCGTGCTCAGCGGCGACAGATCCTCCATGACGTGCTTGCTGGCTGGCCCGCTCAGGATGTGGAGCTTTCGCTGGTCTGCTCGCCAAGTTCAACGCGGATCTGCGCGGGCACGCCGCCGACACGATCTCCATGCTCGCGCCCCGGTGACCGTCCGGGTCCGCCGGCACACCCTCACCCCAACCTCGCGATCCGTCGCGGAGGGTACATCCACGCCTTTGTGGAGGACCGTTGTCCATGACTTCTCCTGGCCCCCGCCTCGATTCCCGGGGACTGCCCGAAGCGCTTGCTGATCGCAGAGCGATATGGCTGCGCGCCCGAGACAGGGACCTGCACCGGACTACCGGGCGGCGCCGCGGTGTCGGGGACCAGAAGTCACGAGCAGCGTGAAGGCGGCGACGCTCAGAGCGGTGCGTACGACGTGCGCGGCGAGCCACCGATCGCGGATTTGTTGCCAGTCCGTGGGCGGTGCAGCCGGCAGCCACGTCGCGATCTCGGCGTTGATCGGGAAGTGCACGACCACGGTGATGACGAGGCCAATGAGCAAGCACGCGACCGCGGTCAGGATGAGCCGACGGTCCCGCGGACTGCCCCACGACGCGGCCAGCGCGGCGAGCGCTGCGATCAGCGCAAGGCCACCGAGCGGCGGGAGGGCGCGGGTGTAGGCGGGGGTGATGGCCTGGTGGTAGCCGATCCAGAGCTCCGGTGTTGCGCCGAGAGACGCTTCGCTGAGCCACGTGGTCAGGACCGCGCCGGCCAGGACGCCGGTCAGCACGATCGTCGCCGGATGCGCCGCGTGGAGCAGCGCCTGCATTGGGCGCACGCTGGGCGTCGCGATGCTCATCACATACCGTCCGGTACGAGTGCGCCGCGGAGGTCGATGACGTCGAGCCGGTGCACCTCGGATTCGCCAGGTGGGCGGGCCACGCCGAACGCGCGGTCGACGGCGGGGTGGATGCGCTCGTCGAAGGCCCGTGTGCAGGCCTCCTCGGATTCCCAGATGTCGATGTAGCGCAGGCCGCCCTCGGGCAGTTGCACGCACACATGCACCAGCGACCCCGCCAGTGGCTCGGGGCCGATCTCGTCGAGGCAGCGTTGGTACATGTCGGGCCCGATCGGCACATCCTGGGTGTAGGCGTAGATCACGCGCGCCGAGCAGGCCGCGGCCACCCGCCATGCCGTGCTCGAGGCCGCGCGCGAGCTGTTCACCACTCGCGGCTACGCCGCGACCACGGTCGGCCAGATCGCCGAGCGGGCCGGCGTGGCCGTGGACACCCTGTACGCCACGGGGGGCCGCAAGCCGGTGCTGCTGAGGGAGGTCTTCGAGACGGCGCTGTCCGGGCG
>JALZCO010000159.1 GCA_030863015.1 Actinomycetota bacterium | reverse complement strand
GGATGGTCCTCATCGTGCGCGGCGGCGCGGGTGGGGCGGTGCCCCAGGCCGTTGCGCTGGGAGAGTTGGCGTTCGCCCAATCCGGCCAGTTCACCTGCAGCGAGGCGCGGTTCTGGCCGTTGCCCGGCGCCCGGTTGCGCCTCTGGCGGGGACCGGTGCTGCGGCTGGTGTCCGGACGCCAGCAGTGGCTGATCCCAGTGGATGCCCCTCGCGAGCTCGCCACGATCGTCCGCGGGCGGGCCGTCACTGCGCCTCGGCGGGACGTCCCTGCTCCACTGACCTTGACGCAGTGGCTTGAGCTGCAGTCCTGGGCCGCCCGGCAGCTCACCACGAGCCGGCGTGGTCCCGGCCTCAAGCAGCGCACGGTCGTATTCCGGCTTGTCGTCGCCTTCCCGGCGGCGTTCCTCGGTACCTCACTGTTCAGTGAGTCGATCGCCCGGGGAGCCGAGCTCGGCTCGGGCACCGTGGTGGCGGGCGCGACGCTGGCGATCGCCGCGGCGTTGGTTGCGGACTGGATCCGGGTCTGCAGGCGGCTGCGTGTCGCGCAGGACAATGCGCTGCCACCGGGCAGCCCGGACTGGGGTGATCTTCGGCCCGATCATGCTCCGCTGGAGGGCTGGCAGCCCTGGTGGGAAGGGCCTGATCAGGTGTCGCGGGGGGGCTCCAATGAGGTGGGCAGCAGGTAGTCGTCGTTGTCGACGTTGACGTTGTTCGGCCCGCCGGCGGCGGGGATGTGCTGGGCGTGGCTGCTGTTCCAGGCTCCGGTGTAGGGAGTGTCGACGTTCGCCCGTACCTCGGTGCCGTCGTCCGTCGTGAATCGCCAGCCCTGGGTGTTCGGGCCGGCGGTGTAGTCGCTGCTCTCCGGGCTGCGCCAGGTCTCGTCCAGCCCCTGGTGCCGGTTCGTCGTGCCACCCAATGCGCCACCGACGCTCCCCGAGGCGGCGCCCGCCCCGAGGCTCTGCAACGACGGAGCGTCGCCGTGGGCGAGGTCGTTGAGGGCGTTGCCGCCGGCGCCGGCGACCGCCCCTTCAGCTCCGCTGCGCAGTGCCGCCTCGCCGAAGTTGGAGGTGGTAGCGCCGAGGGCGCCGCTGACCATACCAACGGTGCCGCTGGCAAGACCCGCCGCTACCCCCGAGATGCCGGCGTCCACGGTCTTGCCGAGATCCCACTCGGTCAAGGATCGGTCGCCACGGACGATCTGCAGCCCCTGGATCGCGCCGTCCACGCCGACGTTGATCGCGGCATTGACCGCGATCTGCCTGATCAGCTCCCGGAACGCCAACTGCACGGTGATCCGGGTCGCGGCCTGGGCGAGCGGGATGCCTGCGGTGCTGGCACCGAAGGTGGCGAACGCGGCGGCGGCCATCGCGGCGATCTGCGCGGCCAGGATGAGCAGGGCCGCGATGATGCTCAGCTTGGTGTACTCGATGTTCAGCGCGGTCTCGTCGCAACCCTGCCCGAGCTGCTCGCAAGCCTGCTGCAAGGTGACCAAGAACTGCTCGTCACCGGCGACGAAGCGATCCCAGTGCTCAGCGAACGCGTCGGCCGCCTCACCCTGGATGGCGCTCAGCGCTGCCAGCGCCGCAGCGTTGCCGTCGCCGGTGACGTCGCCCAACGCCGTCGCCGCCTGCTCCCACGCCTGCGCGAGGCGGCGCAGCGCGTCCTCGTCGCCCTCGGGCCAGTCGGCCCCGACCACGATGGGAACCAGCCACTGGACGGCTTCCGGGATCTGAATCGTCATCGCTGCCTCCCTCCCCTGGCACCGAGCCGCCCTGCCGCGCCTTCATCACAGCCTTCCCAGGTACCGGCCGATGCATCGAGGCCCACCCTGATCGCGCGCAACGCCTGGACGACGGTGGCCATTGCCGTGGTCGTCGCCTCGGCTTGGGGCAGGTAGTTCCGCGCGAACGTTTGACCGGCGTCATCACCACCCCAGCAGGGACCTTCGGCGGCTAACGCTGCTTCTAATGCGGTACGCGCGCCATCAAGCTGGTCGGCGGCAGCGTCGAACTGCGGCGACGCGGCACGCAGGCGTACCGGGTCGACCTGGAATCCCGCTCCGGCCGTCATCGGTCACCTCCCCGCAGCACGGACCTGGAGCTGAAGTCCTCGTCATCGTCCTCGGCTGACCGCTGGGGGCGCCGGCTCGTCGACGACATGTTCGGCAGCAGGTCCTTCAATGACGGCGCTCCGGGGACAACATCGGGCAGGTCTGGGAGTTCGCCGCGGGCCGGCGCCAGCGCGTCCTCGACTTGCCGCTGGGCGGCGTTGGCGGCCTGCTGGGTCACGGTGACGACGCTGCGCGCGAGCTTGTCCGGAGTGCTGCGGTCGAACGCCGACGGGGCGAACTGCACGTCGGTGACGATGCCGGCAGCGTTGACCGTGACCGTCACCAAGCCGTCGGCTGACGACGCATGGCCGGTCACCTCGGCCGCCTGTACCTGCGCTTTCTGCAGTGCCGCGGACTGCCGGTTGAGCCCGGCTAGCAGTGAGTTCACCTGCTGGCGCATCGCGGAGTTGCGGGCCTCCATCTGCGCCCGCCTGTCATGCGGATTCATCGCCACCTCTTACTCGGCTCGCTGTGAGTACCCTCAGTGCGCGGTATCGCACTCATCGTGATCGTGATGTGCCTTACGACGCGACTGCCGCCCTCTCGGTTCCCGTGATCAGCGCCTTTCAGCGCCAGGCGGACACGAGGCCGTCGGGACTTTAGACCGCTGTCAGGTCT